>CAJOOW010000106.1 GCA_905236375.1 uncultured Alphaproteobacteria bacterium
CCATATTTCTCTACAAACTTAAGCAAGCATAATCTTTTTCTGCATCGCAATTGTCTTTTCAAATATAATTAGTGCACTACTCTTGCGAAACAATGCTATTTTCATGATTTGTATTGTAGTCATTAAGCACTCTTCCCTGTCTGACATACTGAACTGTACCATCATTATTCTTTGAAACTATTGGATGTTCAGAAAAAGATATTCCACTGTTTTGATTACATATTGTTTTGTCTACTTCATGCAAATAATCAACATCTAATTCATAGCTCACAATATTATATAGTTCCCTCCCTGGCATAGTCAGTTTATAAATCGGGAGATTGATATTCTGATCCTTACTTGACTCACCATGTATTAAATAATTCCCATATATAGCCTCAAAAGGTATCCCAGGAGCCACTTTTAAAGTTAATGACATTATTCCACTTGAATCTATTAAACCGCACTCATCAAGTCTCAATATTTTTTCTAAATTCAAATTATAATTCTTATTGATGTCTTCATCATTTAATAACGCAGCTGTGCCCCTATACTCAACAATATATTTGCAAATCTCCGCAAATAATTTTGCTTCCTCAGACGACAGTTTAGAAAGTATATCTAACGTACGAAGAGAATACGAAGACGGCCTTCTTACTTCACCGGCAAGAAGTTTACTCCATAATTTTTGCATTTCTAAATTACCCACATCCTGTACAGAATTAAAGAAACGTGTCATCCAATCAGGATCTACAGGATCCTTCGAAACTGTAGGCGTTTCTTCCAAAATATTAGCTGCTCCAGCTATTACATCTTCTATGTTTTTTTGCTTCTTTACCTCTTGATACAATAATCGAGAGCCAGCCCGCTTGCATAACTCCATCGTCTCTTCAATGCTTATTCCCGTTTGGTTTTCCTCTGTTAAAAGCCAACCTATATCCACTTCTTCAGCATTGCTTATAAGCTTTGCTTCGCTATCAATAACAGGCCTTAAACTCTTAGGCACCATCATTGTTCCAAGTCCTTCAGAAACCGACTTATACAGTTTTTTTACAGAATCAGTTAATACATCATTATTTTCCATCCCTATTTTCAATCCCTTCAACAATCTTTTTTATATTTACACTAATTTCATCAACGAACTCTTTTATATATGCTTGAACCGTTAGTGAAAAGAACAATATCGAAAAGGCAAAAAGTGAAACAACATCTGCGACTCTACTATTACCATCATTAGGAAGATAAATCACCATAACAATAAAGCCAATCACTGTCCCTGAAAGAATAATATACTCAGACCATTGAATCTTTTTTATTATTCTCTCATATGTATTTACAATCTGTTTTTGATCTTCCCTATACTGATTATTTATTTTAATCGTCTCATTCGAATCTTTCTTTTCACCCGATTTGTTCCACTCAAACTGCCCACAAAGAGAAGTATTATAGATGTTTAGTTCCATTTTTTGCAAGCCAAGAATTATCGTTTCAGCAAGCTGAAATAGTCCAATAAGAAAAGACATTATTGAACAAATCAGCAATGTTTTTCCTGTTCCTATATGAAAAATATATAAAATAGCAACTATCATATATGCCAATGCAGTACTACCTAATATGATTATTTTTTTTGTTCTCCCTCTCAACATTAATCACCTCTACCATATTTTTTCATAAGAGTCTAAATATATATTGCTATTGGAATAACCATCATTGCAGGGCCTTCAATAACAGATGTTACATTCTCATTACCATAGAATGGTTTTAATTCTGCTGAATTAAAAAGTTCCTGAAATTCTTTCATTTTATCTATCTTTAGTTTTGAAAATGCTGTATTCCTAAGCAAACATATTCCTTTTTCATTTTCTAAACAGATTTTTGTAACCTTACCAAGAATTTTATAATTACCATCGGTAATCTCGCTCATACTTTTGTTCAAAAAGTACTTTGCATCGGTATTTACAACAACATTTTTCGATTCTGTTTTACAGATTATATCCTTCTTTCCATCAACTCGCAGTCCATTTATCAATGCTTCTATCTGTGAATTAAGTTTCTGATTTTCCATCATCTTTCTTGTCTTAGATTTATTTCCACCTTTTTCATCAAAAACTGTAGCAAGTCTCATAAGTTCTTGCATATTAGTCAAAAAATCTATCAACGGATTCGTTTTTAAAGTTCCTTGTAACTCTACAAAGTCACCTTCAACGATTGTATCTGAATCCCCCTTGATCAACTTATTCTCTTCCAAAATGCTTCTAAACTTCTGAAATAACGAAACAGTAGTATGTAGATCCAATATCAGCACTTACAGCTGTTTCTTTCCCTACTTCAGAAGAAATTTGTACATTTTTGATTTCTGAAAAGCCATCCTCTATAGTAGCTAACATATCAATTACTATTTTCGTATTTAGGTATATTGGAATAGTAAGTTTCTCACTATCTAGCTTCATCATCTACTCCCTCCCCATCAATAACAAATTCACAGATATCCTCTATATTACAATTCAATGTTCTGCAAATTTTCTCTAAAATCTGCGTACTTACATGTTCATTTTTTCCTAATTTAGCTAATGCATTTGTGGTAATTCCTGATTGATCTCTGAGATCTTTTTTCATCATTTCTTTGTCAATCAGAAGTTTCCATAATTTGTTATAACGAATTGCCATAACTTTTACCTTTCCTATTTGCTCTCAAGCCTCAAATTTAAGGCATTTCACCGCGAATTTAATTATAACAGAGCGGTTAAATTTTATCAATCTAAAATTGAATATTTCAATCCGAGTAAAGACTCTTCAATAGCTGCATCTTCACACAAATAATGATATTAAAATTCTAAATAGTGCAAATAAAAAAAAGCGGCCTCCGGAATCACTAAGATCCCAGAGGCCAACACCACCTTCACTACTTTATCCAAATTCGCGAGCAGTGTACTCTTGTACAACTTTGCTCG
>CAJOOW010000107.1 GCA_905236375.1 uncultured Alphaproteobacteria bacterium
ATCTACCATCGGATGTTGAGGATTTATCGAGAGTCTACGCCATAAAAGACACGGTTCTCTCTGTTATGGAAATGGGATTACAAGTCATTCTAATTTCTCATTATAAACGCCCAAAACCAGAAGATATTTCAAATTCTAAATTTTCATTAGAAAATGTCGTTTCAAGTGTTAAAAAAGTTTTAGGACATGATGTTACTTTTGAAAAATCTTCTATTTTTGATATCGATCCAAATATCATCAGGTCGCCTTTAACTCTCCTGGAAAACTTGAGATTTTATAAAGGAGAAACGAAAAATGATGATGAGTTGGCAAAACGCCTAGCAAAATTTGGAGATGTTTATATCAATGATGCTTTTTCCGTTTCTCACAGAGCCCATGCCTCAGTTTGCGCGATAACAAAATATTTGCCATCATTTGCTGGAAAATCTCTCCAGAAAGAAATAGAAGGAATTTCTCAAGCAACAGAAAACTCGAAAAAGCCATTCTTATCCATAATTGGTGGATCGAAAGTTTCCTCCAAAATAGATGTTTTAAAACAACTTTCTCAAACTGCGGATTATCTCGTTATAACTGGAGCCATGGCCAATACTTTTTTAGCATCAAGAGGCTATGCCCTTAAAAAATCAATGATCGAAGAAGATCTTTTTGAAACCGCCAGAGAAATTGAAAAAAATTCAAAAGCTGAAATAATTCTGCCAAATGATTTTTTGATCTCTAAAGATATCAACGAAAATGGTTGGAATTGCGATCTTGAGAAAATCCCCGATGATTGTGGATGTTTCGATATCGGGGAGAAAACAACATCTCGAATTATTGAAATTATAAAGAAATCAAAAACATTGCTTTGGAATGGTGCTTTAGGCGCTTTTGAATTTGCAAATTTTAATAAATCCTCTATTAGAATAACGGAATTTATAGCAGAACAAACAAAAAACTCTGGATTAATATCCGTAATTGGAGGTGGCGAAACGATTGCCTCCATCGGCCGCTACAAAGCTGATATGAGCTTTGTTTCAACGGCCGGCGGAGCATTCTTGGAATTCGTTGCCGGCTATAAATTGCCAGGTCTCGAGGTTTTGAAAAAATAATCCATAAAAAATTCAGAAGGTTTCATCTTGTCGTTTGCCAAGAATTAACACGCCGTCCTCGCAAACATTAAATGTTGTCCCATTGGCAATTGTCAGAGTTCCTCCGTTTTGAACCGTGAGCGTCTGGTCTCTGATTTCTTCAAGTGTGGCTTCTCCAAGTGTGATTTCTTCACTGCTATTTAACTCTAGCTCCCCAGATTTAACTTCAATATCGGCAGGAAAAAACGCATTTGGACTCGAAATTGTGGCCTTTTTGGAATTGGTCATCTCGAACGAAACCGTACCTTGAGTAAAGCCACTAGCATCAAAGTCATTTCCAAATGTTATGTTACGATTTGACATTTTAACATTCAAAGAAAGGGGATCGCCAGTAGCGAAAGAATAGTCTGAAATATCCCCCGGTAATTTCGTACTGTCGTTAACAAATCCAGCTTTAACTTCAAAATCAGTAGTAGTATTGGTGCTATCACCTTCATCAGACAAACTTATTTCATGCATAGAGTCATTATATGCAAGGAGAATAATATTGTTGTTCGCATTATTATAGCCGCCGCTGTTCTTTGTCAAAAATTCATACAAACTCTCACCTCTTAAGTCGATCGTTGTTCCAGTTCCGCACTCAAAGTAGTTGTCTACATTGCTTTCGGTAATTTGAGTCCCGTTTATCGTGATGCTTCCCCCTCCTCCATTAGATGAATCCATTGAATAATAAGTCTCTTCGTTGCCATCTGGCGTTTTTTCATTAAACTCATACGAACTACATTTGATACCTCCGTTTCCTGTAAGTTTTATTTTATGGTTTTCGTCAACATCACTCTGCAACTCGATAGTGTTTGTGTTCGTAAGCCACTTTTCTTCACCATCACCAAATTGTATTGTGGTATTTCCATAAAGTTTTATAGTCCCTTTATTTTCTACATTATTTATTAATTTTAGTGCCGGTCGCGTAGTGCCACTTGCTATTGAGTTTGTTATCAATATGCTTAAAAGAACACCAATTAGTTTCTTCATGTTATCCTCCCGAATAAACAAAATGCTACTGGAGATTACTTCTCCTCTCTGATTATAAGCTTACGATAAAATAACTAAAAAAATATTAATTTATGGGAAAAAGGCGATAGCCGTAATATTTATATCTTCGATTGAAAACAGAACGGAATTTTTTGAATCTTCATAAATAACTAAAATTATTCGGATTTTTCAGACAGCATTTCGATTTTCAACTGAGCATTCTTTAACTTTTCTTCGCAAATTTTTTTTAGCTCAGATCCGCGTTCAAAAGCCTTAACGGCATCTTCAAGCGGCATTTTTCCATCTTCGAGTTTTTTTATAATTTCTTCAAGTTCGACGACAGCCTGTTCGAAAGTTAATTCAGCCATATTAAAAACCTCAAAAATTGCTAGCCTTTTGGATTATACAATTAAAACGGCCTTGGATCTATAACGAATCTTTGAAGCCTTATATCAGCTGCTCTCTGATGCCGTGGTTTATTAGCCAATTTCACCTTTATTAAGATGACCAACTCAATTATTTCATCTCCCATTCCATTGGATGAAGCAATTTCGCCAACAAATGGAACATCCCTCCAGCCAGGAAGCCCTGTTTTGTTTTTGGAAGATCTTGATTCCATGAACCCTCCGAGAACCGCAATCTCTCCGTCTTCAAGTTTCAGAACAGAAGCAACTTCTCGAACTTCAGTAACCGGAACTTTGGATTGCTTATATTCGGTTGCATTTCCATCTTTTGAAGCCGCCTTCATAGCAACATCAACAGCCGGATCGCTAACTTCTGACGATAATTTCGTAATTGTTGGTCTCAAAAACAAAGTTATTGAATTGTTGTTCATATCAATTGATGGCTGGACAAACATTACCAATCCGATAGGAACTGTTTTAATATCACTTGAAACCGAAACATCCATCCTATCTGAAGTCGATGAAGCATAAGTCTTGTCGTAATTCAATTTGAAATAAACGTGATTTTGTGCGACTTTCAAAACCGCAGCCTGATTGTTCATAGCTGTAACTCTTGGATTTGAAATCGTTCTTGTTGATCCGAATTCTTCGAGGAGCTGCAGAATTCCTCCCATATCTTTGCGCTCGCTTGTGAAAGTCGCCATGACTCCGCTTGTTCCAAAGCTATTAATTCCATTTGAAGAGTTTTTGCCGAATGAACTTCCAGCACTTAATTTTTTCCCAACAATATTCCAGTCAATTCCTCTCCGATATTCATTTTTAAGCGCAACTTCAATAATCTTCGCTTCAATCAAGACCTGGCTCATCGTCGACTCCTTCACCTTTTCGATATATTCTCGAACGCTTCGTTGAACTTTCGAATTGGCAAAAACTGTTACGATTCCAGATTGTTTGTTGATCGAATATTTGAAATCATTATCTTTGTCAGAACTCAGCATTATATCAAGCGCGTCATCAAGTTCTGTCCAGAAATCACTTTTCGCTTTAACTGTAACATTGCTATCTGTTGGTGTTGACTTTTTGTCGTTATTATCAACCGCCTCTATTTCTGTCGCTATTGAAATTCTGTTTTCGCTATCTCTTGAAAGATTTAAGAACTGAATGTCATAAGTCTCAGAATAAGGATCATCGACAACAACTTTAACAACGTCATTTGAAATTGTGTATCTTAAATTTGCCATATCACAAATTGCATCCAAAACTTCAATAAATGGCTTTTGGTGAGCTTGGAAGATTAGTTTCGAATCGATCTTTGGATCCATTTGAAAATTAATATTCAATTTCTTAGCTGTTTCATAAAGGACCGATCGAATTGGAAGATTCTCATTCA
>CAJOOW010000108.1 GCA_905236375.1 uncultured Alphaproteobacteria bacterium
CGATGGATGCTGTTTTTGCAAAGAGTTATTAAAAATTTGTGCCCGTAGCTCAGCTGGATAGAGCGTTTCCCTCCGAAGGAAAAGGCCGTTGGTTCGAATCCAATCGGGCACGCCAATCTTATAAGATTCCCGTGCAAAGATCGTTTTGCTGTGATATTATGTAATCCGTCTATTTTATTATTTTTTTTTCAAAGCAAATGTTCTTTCTGGTTGATGCCTTCTGCGATATTCCATTTAAGGGAAATCCAGCGGGAGTTTGCATTGTTGATGAATATCCAACTGACTCTGAAATGCAACAATTCGCCAGATACTATAATTGGTCTGAAACGGCTTTTGTCAAGAAACTTGGAGAAAAAGAGTTTTATATAAGATGGTTTTCCCCATTGGATGAAGCTCCTCTTTGCGGACATGCTACTCTTGCATCAGCCCATATCTTGTTTTCCAAAGGCATCGTTTCCGGAGATGAAATAAATTTCAGATATAACAGCGGAGAGTTAAAGATAACCAAATCAGATGATCTTATAACAATGAGTTTCCCTGCAAAACCAGTTCAAAAATGCTCAAGTTTCCCGTTTTCAGTTAATAAAATCATAGGAATTAAATCATATAAAGAAGTCTTAAAGGATGATTTGATCTATCTTATTGTTTTAAATTCAAAAGAGGATGTGATTAATGCAATTCCAGATTGTGATGAAATCAAAAAGATTGATTGTAGAGCTGTTGCGATAACCGCTATTGGAGACTCTGAATTCGATTTCTATTCAAGATATTTTGCTCCAAAAGTTGGGATTTACGAAGATCCTGTTTGCGGATCAATGCATTGTCGCCTCGCTTGCTATTGGAATTCAGTTCTTAAAAAGACATCATTTAATGCTTTTCAAGCTTCAAAACGAACGGGAATATTGAAGATCGTTCTTGAAGGTGATTTGGTTAAACTCTCAAGCAAAGCTCAGACAATTTGCGAAATCGATAGCAATATCAAAAATATCTAAGAAGCTATCTAATAATTTTAATTTTTAATACATTGTCTGCTGTATTGTTGGGCTTTTTAGAAGGCGCGCCACGTGGCTAGCTCTTTAAAAGAGCTAGCCAAATATAATGAGAAATTATATGGCAAAATCAAGGATTTTGCACGTGGCGCGCCTCAAAATAACATCCCCCCATTTGCCTTTGATATTTAAATCTTTTATAATACCACTTGGTTTTCTAAAAAAGTTAATGATGGATCAATGAGCAAGATAAAACTGCTAAGCGATGATTTGGTCAATCAAATAGCTGCAGGAGAAATAGTTGAAAGACCAGCATCAGCTTTAAAAGAACTCATTGAAAATTCGATAGATGCCAATTCCAAAAACGTTGAAATTTTCCTCCAAAATGGTGGAAAAACCAAGATAGTAATCCAAGACGACGGAGAAGGAATTTCAAAAGATGATCTTCCGATTGCTATTCAAAGACATGCAACTTCAAAATTAAGCGGAAACAATCTATTTGACATAAAAAGTTATGGATTTCGTGGAGAGGCGCTGCCGTCAATAGCTTCGGTTAGCAATTTTTCATTGGAATCTGGGACATTTGGAATTTCTGTAAATTTTTCAGAACAATCCGAGATTTTTCCATCCGTTGTTGAAAAAGGAACTAAAGTTACCGTTCAAAATCTCTTTGAGAAAATTCCGGCACGATTGAAATTTTTAAGATCCGATTCAGTTGAATTGACTTCATGTCTCAATGTTGTTGAAAATATTTCATTAACGAATCCAAACATCAATTTTTCACTGAGAAATGAAAACAAGCAACTTCTTTCTTTTCAAAATGATTCATTGGATTTTCGAGTTTCAAAAATTCTTGGTGCCGATATCTTTAAAAAAGCCATTCATTTTGAAGAACGATCAGATCATATTGCGGTTTCCGGATATCTTTTTCACCCTATTGACAATCGATATTCGCAAAATTTCCAAAGGATTTTTATTAATGGAAGAGTTGTAAAAGATAAAACAGTTTCCCTTGCAATAAGAAATGCTTATAAGGATCTGATTCCTGTGGGAAGATTTGCTGTTGCTGTGATATTTATTGAAATAGACCCATTTCACCTTGATGTAAACGTTTCCCCGACAAAATCTGAAGTGCGATTTAGAGATAATTTGTCGGTTCAGAGATTTCTAACAGATGCGATTAAAAAGAATCTTCAAAGATTTGATAGAGTTTCAAATGAAATTGATTTTTCAAGTTTTTCAGATCTAAACTTCGACAATAAAACGGATAAAATCGATATTTCAAAAGTCCATGTTCTTTATGACGGGCCAAGCGAAAGATCAGGATTGAATAACAATCCATCAAAAAATCAGAATACTAGGATTAGTTCAGCACCTCAAAATTTTGAACCTTTTCATCAACCCGTGAATGATCATTTTTCACCAATTGAAAGACTAAAACCAAAGACTGATGGGGCATTGGCTTTGTCTCCTAGAATTTTGCCTGAAAAATCGGAGTCTTTCTTTGGAACTCCTGTTGCCCAAGTTTTTGAATCTTATATAATCACAAAAACTCAAGACGGCCTTATGATTATCGATCAACATGCTGTTCATGAAAAGATAACCCAACACAAAATTTTAGAAGGCTTGACTTCTAACAATAAGCAATTTTTAGTAAAGCCAGAAATTTTGGAACTTAGCAATTCAGAACTTGAAATCGCAAAATTTATTCTAGAAAATCTCAAAGAGTGTGGATTTGCACTTGAATTAATCCAAAACTCTCTAATGATTTCTGCAATCCCTTCAGTAATCAACCCAGATGAGGCCAAAAACTTTGTGAGAAATATTCTTTCTGATCACAATATGCTTGATAATCTCCAAGTTTTAGATACGATAAAAAAGAGGATTGCAGACAAGGCTTGTCACAACAGCATAAGATTCGGAAGAGAACTTTCATTTGATGAAATGAGTGCAATTATTCAGCAGATGGAGGAAGTCCCGTCGATCCATCAATGCAATCATCACAGACCAAGCTTTATCACAATTTCGAAAGATCAGCTCAAAAAACTCTTTGAAAGAACTTGATTATCATGCCTTAGGGGAAACACCCTGTCTTTGTTGTTGTCTAATTAATTCCGCTCTTTTCGCATTGCTAAGATTTGGTCTCATATTGAGTTGTTGCAATGTTTTTAAAGTTTGCTGAGGATTTCCTAGTCTTTGTTGTTGAACTACATCAGTATTTTTCAAACTTTCTTGTTGTTTCAACTTTTCTCTCGCTTGTTTTGCTTGTGCAGTAATTTGTTCTTTAGACAAAGATTCAAGATTTCTTTCTGCGACGAGTTGTTTTCTAAGCATATCAGCCTCAGACTGTTTCATTTCTTTCTTACTTACTGTTGAAATTTCATTATTTACAACAGCAATCTGAACTTTATATTTTTGCATCTCATTTTCTTTTGCATTGTCAAGTTCGTCTAGCCTGCTCTCATAATCCAACAATCTTTGATCATATTGAAATTCAAGCTGCTGCTTCCGCAATTTTAACTGTTCTCTTTGTAAGTCGTTATTTGATCGAATTATTTGAGTATTTAATGAATCAAGCTCTCTCTCCTTATTTTCCTGTAATTGTTTCATTTGAACTTTGATGTTGGCGATATCTTGATTATATTTTAATTCAGTTTGTTTTCCTTGGATTTCTAATCTTCTTTTTTGAGTAGATAATTTTTGTAGGTCTGGACTCAAATTTTTATGGCTTTCCGTTTTCTTTTTGTGCCACTTTCCAATAGTAGATCCAATCCCTGATTTTGCTTCCTCTGCTGTTTGCATTAAACCTTTTGTTGCATTGCTGACATTTTTTACTGTACTATCAAGACCTTTTGCGAAATCTCCAATACCTTTTATTTTTTCAATTAGACTATTTGAAGTATTTTTAACAATTTGAGTTGAAGAATTTGAGATAGCACTCGATAGTCCTTGATATTGCGAACTCTTTGGAGCACTTCCTAAAAAATTTCCAAATGCAGAATTTGTTCTGGCATAGGCATTGTTGTTATACGATCCTATATAATTGCTAAAAAGGCCAAAAGCCAAACTGAAATCGCCAGCGATAAAAGGCAAAACCAAAAAACTTATACAAACAAATTTTCTCATATTCTTAACCATCCTGTCTGACACTTACAAATAGCATCTCTCACCAGTTTATCAATAAAATGTTAAAAAAAAGTTAACACTTCGTTTATAACAGAATATTCTGAAAATTTTTAACCTTCTAAGTGCTTAGATAATCCTTGATTTGCTCCTTTTATTCCGCTATAATAAGAATAGGATGGTTTTTTTCAACAAGTTGAAATTCTCCGCAATTGTTGTATTTATGCTAATAATTACCCAAACTGAGTTGAAGGCTTCAGAGGATGAACCGTGGAGAATAACCTATATGAATGATTATATTGAATTCGCCTTTAATGAAGGGTGGAAAACAATGAATGAACAGCTTGATTATATAGATAATATTCTTCCAAAAAATTCATCAAACATACCAAACTCATCGTGGAGGAACGAACAGAAATTCAAAGAGACCGTCTATACTACGATTCCTAATCTAATGAAGGATCTTTTTTTAAAAAGAAGCTATTTCTCAGAAGGCTCCGATAAAACAAAACTCATTAACTGTGGCGTCGATTTCAACAACAAAGAAGCTCTCAAAGCCCTGACTCCTGCAAATTGGAATTATATTGTATTTGTAAACTGCTTAAAATTTTTAAAACATCAAACTTATCTGTCAGATATAGTTATAGGAATTTTACAGGAAAAGAATCTGATTACTAAAGAAGAAGCAGACGAATGCATCGATTATATGGAAAATTATAGTAAGATAGATGCAAAGAAGGAAGATGAGAAAACAAAGCGGTTCAATGAGACAAAAGCAAAAATAGATAATTTAATACGTCAACAACATGAGTATAAAAAAGAAATAAATCCATATAAGGAAGATGAATGCGAATTGCATGGCTGTGTTAATGCCTCTGCAAAAATTATTCCGAGCGGCATGTGGGGATACAATAGAAACTCCTGGGAACACAAAATAAATAATTTGGGAATTTAAGAGAGTTCTTGATTTGTTAATACTAGCGTGTGGGAAAGAGTTTAAAGATAAGATTGAAGCAACAGCAAGGGATATCCAGATATACATGAGACAACTGGATATTTACTGCTATCTTACATATAATGGTGATGGCAACTGGATCAACGAAACCGAAGCGATACCTAACAGGAAAATCGGATTTTCAACACCATCTGAAACTTTATACCACGATAACATCCCTGTATCAAAAAATGAAGAATATATATATATATATATATACACGTCGCAGACAATAGTACGCTTCTATAGTACATTAATTGAGCAACGTAGAGTGTGTGTGGGATGTTGGGAGGACCCCGGAGAATCTATAAAAAGAGATTGGAAAACTGCCAATAAATTTTACGTTGCGAAAACAATGGCATTGAGAAAGGGATCTGATAACAAATTAGTCTTAAAGACTATGAAGATCAGTAAGGATGGCAAGAAAAATAACATCAATGTTCCCATTATACTTGGCAATGGATCTCCCTGGTGGCCTATAACCCAGGATGAAAAGAGCACAATTGCGCCAATTATAGAGGGCCACATACTAGAACAAATATGTAATTGTTTAGTGCATGATACACTAGTACCATATGCATATACACTTCATAATTGGATAGAGGGGTATGCTAAGTGGTGGTGTAAGAAAAATAATGTTACAAAGGATACATGGTTGTGTGAACAGCATATGCGCGTCATCGTTTGCACCCTTTTTCGGACCTTATTATCACGCATTTGTAGTGAATGCAATCCCAATAATGGCATTACTCAATGTGAATCAAATTATAGATTATAGTTTTATTTTTATTTCGATACCTTTTTAACTTATCTTGAGTAAAACTCGATAACCAAATTTGGCTCCATTTGTTCAGGATAAGGAACATCTTCAAACTTTGGGATTCTAGTGTATTTTCCTTTAAGTTTTTTCGAATCTACTTCAAAATAATCAGGAATGTCACGATCATTTGCAACAATAGCAGCCTGTGTTATATCACTATCGCGCATCCTGCCGATGATTTCTATCTCGTCGCCAACACTGAGTCTATAGGATGGAATATTTACCTTTTTGCCATTAACAGTTATATGTTTATGAACAATCAACTGACGAGCCGCATTAATTGTTGGAGCAAGTTTTAAACGATAGACTGCTGAATCCAATCTGCTTTCCAAAAGGCCAATCATATTCTCAACGGTATCGCCTTTTTCGCGGTTTGCTTTTTCATAAGTAAGCCTAAATTGCGTTTCCGTCAGCTTGCCATATTGATTCTTAATCTTTTGCTTAGCAGTTAACTGTTGAGCGTAAGTTGATTTTGTTGCCATTCCCTAGTGTTGTATTAAAATCTTAAAAATAACATAGGTCATTCTATCACGATGTTTTTTCATTTGCAACAACAAGTTTTATAAAACGGATGTGAAATATCTGATCAAACAAAAACTATAACACTCAAGATATATCGTTTTTTCAAGCAGAAACATCTTGCACACAACAATTTCTCTTGTTCTTAGAGGGAATATCTGAAAAAATATCAAATGAGAGTCATAAATGGTCACAAAATCGATGAAAATCAAATCCGATATTCTCTTTTCGACCGTAGACCTCATGGCAAGATGGGCGAGCGCAAAATCAATGTGGCCTCTTTCTTGTGGACTTTCATGTTGTGCCATTGAAATGATGCATGCAGCTGCAAGTCGAATTGATCTAGACCGTTTTGGTTGTCTTTTTAGATCCAGTCCAAAACAAGCAGATTTGATGATTATTGCCGGCACGGTTACGAAGAAGATGTTGCCACAATTATTAAACCTCTACGATCAAATGCTGTCTCCGAAATATGTCATAGCTATGGGCAGTTGCGCAATTTGCGGTGGCCTCTATGCTGAATCTGAAAGCGTTGTTTCAAATATTCAGGATTTCTTGCGAATAGATGCCTCTGTCAAAGGCTGTCCTCCCGCTCCCGAGAAATTAGCTGAAGCAATTCTCCTTCTTCAAAAAAGAATTATTGAAAATTCTCACAATGACCAATCAACGAGTTCATCTCCCTGTTCTCCATAAAGGTGCTTCATAGATTCATTGATAAAGTTTTTTCGGCTATTATATCTTCGGCCTATTTCTTTTATCGCTTTATCGAAAACTTCTGGATTAAATCGTTTCTTTATAGTATCAATAATTGCATTCAGTTTTTTAGGCAACTCTTGGCCAGATCCAATCAAGTTCATTGAAGCATTCACTTTGTCAGCATCATTGTTAAGAATCTTTTGAAGTGCCTTTAAAGTTGCGTCGATAGCAAAATCTACAAGTTCATCTTCTTTGGCTTTAGGGGCATTTGAAAAACTTGATCTTTTTAACCGATTAACTATTTCTGCAGTATTGCGATCTGTTATTGAAACGGAACCATTGTTTTGATTGCTGTTATTTGGCACCAAAGTTTGAGAGCTTCGTGATTGGTTGGATGTCATTCCTGCTGGATTTTTTTCAGAAGTGGAGAAAATACTATCTTTTCTCCAACCTGATTCATCAACACCTTTCTTCAGATCTTCAACATGATTCTTCATCTTCGCCATACTTGCTATTAAAAGATCATTTTTCTTCTTGGCTTTTGCTAATTTGTTGTTAAGTTCTTCAATCTTCATAAGGGCCCTTGTTTCAAGTTCCGCATCAGCGATATCTTCAGCAACTTTATCCTTGTGCATTTTATCAGCAAGTTGTATTAAAGCTTCATTCTTTTTCTTAGCTTCATTTAGCTGAGATTTCAAAGAATCGATCATAAGAAGGTTTTGAGATTCCGCTTCAGCATAA
>CAJOOW010000109.1 GCA_905236375.1 uncultured Alphaproteobacteria bacterium
CTATTCTCTGAAATATCAAGTTTTGAAAGAACTTTGATCGAAATGCAAAGCTGTTTAAATTCACTGATATCAAGCGTTTTATGATCAAACAATTGCCCGTCAATTCTAAACGTAATTGTGAAAGTTTTCTCGAAGGGAGTTATATGTATATCGGAGGCCGATTTTGATATCGCATTTAATAGTATTTGTTCGATGTTGTTTTTATGATCTTGATTTAGTTCTCTGAACTTTTTAGATATTCTTTTTTTAGATGCGACATAATAAATAGGTTTCAAATCTTTTGTGTTTTCACAAAGCGTAAGATGATATAGGACGTTATTTCTTGCTTCAAGATCATCCGGATTACCAACGGCTATGTTAATATTTTCGCCTGTTATTTCGAAAGGAATTGTCAGTGTCCTTTCCAGATTTTCATAATCCAAACCATCAATCAAAGAAAATGAAGAAAGATCCGTATATTCAAGGTTAAAGAATTCTGATTTTAGTCTCGAAAGCTCCTCTTCGTCGAATTCCCCACTGCTTAGCAATATTTCGCAAATATACGAATCTCTATCAATTCTTTCACTCGCTAGATCATACATGTCTTGATTAATTGCTTTTTTTTCATACAAAAAATCAAGAAATGACATACTTATCAGTTGAATGAAACTTTGAGCACGATTCCCATGTCTTGAGCGATATTATTTGCCACCTGAATCATTCTCATTTGGCCATAATCTTTGTCCATGCTTTTTATAATCTGCTTGACGTCTGTGATTTCTTCATTTTGATCTTCAACGCTTTTTGCATTGCTGTCATCTTGTTCAATTTCATCTTCATCTTCACCTTCATCGTCATCGTCGGCATCATCAGACGATGAATCAGCAGATATAGCCATAACCTTGCCTGATGAATTTTCAGGATTGTATCCTAAAAGAACGACAGAGTCATCTGAATCTTCATCATTTTCTGCTTGAACATAGGCTGTTTCCGTAACCATACCATTTTGTGGAAAAAATGGACTCATCAAAAGTGTTAGAAAAAATAGCATTTTTAGCCTCAAAACAATTACCTTACAAGAAAATGGTATGCCGAAAAAGTTAAAAAATAGTTAACGAACGATAATTTTTTTTATTTTTTAAAATCTTTTTGAAATTTAGCTTCCTAAGAACTCAGAATGCCAGTGTTAATCAAAGTTTTTGAATTATTACCTCTGAGAGATCACTAGTCGTTTGTTAGTCCTTTGATCTTTTTTAACATCATTTTTGCTGCTTTAGTTTCAGCTTCTTTTTTCGAATGTCCACTCGCTTCAATTGTATCTCCAAGAGCTGAAAGAGTTATAGTGAATTCAAGATCATGATCAGGGCCTGTCACAGATGAAAGCTGATATACTGGAGTTTTCCCTGTCTTAGCCTGACAAATTTCCTGTAATTTTGTTTTAGGTTCTTGTATTTCTTCATCATAGTTATTGAAAATGTCCTGCCATAACTCAAGAATTACGTTTTTGACCGTTTTATAATCTGAATCGATGAATATTGCCCCAAGAAGAGCTTCCATAGCATCTGCAAGGACTGTCTTGTTGCTTTTAAGCATATCCCCAGCAGTTGCAATAATACTACTTACTCCAAGATTTAAGGCTATATCTTTGCAAGCATCAGCGCAAACAAAAGCAGCATGCATTTTTGCCATCATTCCCTCTGCGCCATTGAAATTTTTATAAATATATTCAGCAACCACAAGTCCAAGGACTCTATCTCCAAGAAATTCAAGCCTCTCGAATGAAATCGCGTGTTTTTTTATACTCGAATGATGCATCGCTGCATTAAGCAATCTTTCGTCCTTAAATTTGTAATTCAAATTTGCTAACGAAATTGTCATTTTATCAAGGTAAAGAACCTTTCAAATCTCATTGAAAAAGGCCATTTAAAAACTTCAAAAAGAGAGCAACTCGATGAAAAGAATAAGCATTCCGCCCTTCCCATAATGTGATTAATTGGAATAAAACCGACTTTCTCCATAACTCGACTGTCTTGTGAATTATCTCTATTGTCACCCATCATGAAATAATGCCCTTCGGGAACAACGAATGGGCCGACATTGTCTAGTGGAATATTTCCAAAACCATATCTTTTTATTATTACGTGTTTGTATCCATTTGGCAAAGTTTCCATGTATCTTTTATAGACGACATATTCTCCATTTTCGATAATTGAGAAATCCCCATCTTCTTTTAATTCAAGAGGTTTGTCATTTATATGAACTATTCCGTTTTTAACTTCAATTTTATCTCCAGGCACTCCGATAATCCTTTTAATATAATTCAAATTTCGATCTTTCTCATTTCGAAAGACGACAACTTCTCCAGCCTTTGGAAGATTGAGCATCATAAACCGATTTGCTATTTTGGGAAGGGGGAAAGTGAAAGTCCCAATTCTAAATGAATCATTTGAATAGCCATAGCAAAACTTGTTTACTATCAAGAAATCTCC
>CAJOOW010000110.1 GCA_905236375.1 uncultured Alphaproteobacteria bacterium
AAGTTTTTTTCTGCTTCCATCTTCTTTTTTGTTGCATTTTTCAAGCTTATCGCATAAAATGCATTCGTTCCTGAAGCTTAGTACTTTTTAAAGATACTTGCTATTCCAGGAATTTTCTTTCTTGTGATTACAGGAAGGACGTATTCATCTGAAATAAGTGGGCAGGAACTTTTTATAGGCACAGATTATTATCATTATGCTAGAAATTCGATAGAGGAAAGAGTCAGATCAGGAGAATTTTTCAAACCTCCAGAGTTTTGGAGACAACCTGTCGAAAAACAACTACTATTTCTGGAAGATGCTATAAGATCAAGCGGGGTAATACAAGTCGTTCTCAAACATTATATCCCTTATGGAGTATCATTCTTTGCAACCCCAAGCGGGGAACCATACACTTATGACGAAGAATTTGGTTTTAGGCAGGCTGTTTGGAAACAGTTACAACGTTTTCTTGCAGATAGACGATTGTCTCTAACTGAAACAGAGTTCTATGAATCTTTGACGATCAATATTGATCCAAGTAGCCATTTATCTGATGCTCCGTTGATATGCCACTTTTCGGATTATCTTTGTCCTCAGTATGATAAGGATTTTTCTGAACTGCCTTCAAAATTTGAAATGATGATAAAAGAAGCGATAAAGCCGAAAGTTAGAAGAAAAAGTTTTTAAAAAATTTTCTTGGACATATCGCATTTGAAATTGCTTTCAACTGGGGGGAAAAAAGCTAAAAAACCGTTTAAGAACAGTGTTTATAGAGAGAGAAATTTGAAAACATGTGGAATGAATGGTAAACTCTATAGGTCTTTTTGTTCCGAACGATAATGATCATCAAAAATTTCACATTAACATTTCAAAATAAATTGTGTTTTGAGGATTTTTCAGCAGAAATAAGACCTGGGGATCGGATAGCTATCATTGGACGAAATGGATCTGGAAAATCTTCTCTTCTTAAAATGATTTATGAAGCAAATCCTGATTCTGCATATGTCCCTCAAATCATTACAGAGTTTGATGAACTCAGTGGAGGGGAACGATTCAACAAATCTTTATCCAAAGCGCTTGGGCAAAATCCATCGACACTATTGCTTGATGAGCCAACAAATCACCTTGATCGAAATAACCGAAAAAGTCTCATGAAAATGCTAATGAATTTTAGGGGGACTCTGATTATGGTAACTCATGATGAAGAATTGATTGAAAAATGTTCCGATATTATTTGGCATATTAACAATGGCAAAATCACAATTTTTTGTGGGAAGTATCGGGACTATATTGCAGAGCAACAAGCAAAGAGTCAAATTATTTCAAGTCAGATTCATCAGCTTGAAAAAGAAAAGAAGACAATTCATGAAAGATTGATGAAGGAACAAGAGAAAACGGCCAAGAGTCGAGCTGCTGGACAAAAGAAACTTGATAACAAAAAGTGGATGAAATCAATAGCGGATTTGAAGGCTATGAAAGCAGAGAAATCGCAGGGCAAAAATATTCGATCAATTGAAAAACGAAAATCAGATTTGGCAGATCAATTAGACGAAATTTATATTCCAAAAACAATCGTTCCAAAATTCACAATTCCAGTTGGAATAAAATCTGGGGTTTCAATAACTGATGGGACGGTTAGTTATCAGGACAAATTGGTTTTAAGTGATATAAATTTATCTCTGAGTTCTGGTGAGAAATTAGCAATTGTTGGTCGAAATGGGTCAGGAAAGACGACTTTAATCAGAGCGATTATGAATGATCCAAGGATTTCTCGAACTGGCACGTGGCTTGTTCCTAGACCTGAAGATATCGGTTATCTCGATCAGCATTATGGCAATTTGAATCCTGAAAAAATGCCATTTGAAGCGATACAAAATGCAAATCCGAATTGGAAAAATTCTGAAATTCGCGGCCACCTAAATGACTTTCTTTTTAGAAAAAACGAAGAAGTTTTTAACAAAATCAAGAATCTTTCAGGAGGAGAAAAAGCGAGACTTTCATTGGCTATAATTGCTGCTCGTGTTCCAAAATTGCTTATTCTCGATGAAATAACCAATAACATCGACTTAGAAACTAAAACTCACATTGCAGATATCTTAAAGGCATATCCTTCATCAATGATCATAATCTCTCACGATCAGGTTTTCCTAGACAAAATTGGAGAAACAGTGATCTTTGAGATTTAAACCATCACTCTGTGCGCATTAGACCAGGAAAACCTCGGAAATCCAGGCCACTTAGAAGTATATCAAAAAAACGATAGAGTTAAACTTGAGAGCCAAGTATGGCGGAGAGAGGGGGATTCGAACCCCCGATACGGATTTATGTCCGTATGACGGTTTAGCAAACCGTTGCCTTCAGCCTCTCGGCC
>CAJOOW010000111.1 GCA_905236375.1 uncultured Alphaproteobacteria bacterium
GAATTCTGATTTTTGACATTTTAATATTCGTTTTTGGAGTTGAAAGGGCTCTTAGTTTAACTTTAGAGAAGTCAAAATGAAAAGACTACTCGGAACAGCTTTATTGCTGACAATGACAACAACTCAGGTTAATGCAAATCCAACCGTTGTGTTTGATAATCAAGTAATTGCAACAATAGATAATCAAAAAGTCACTCATTATGAATATGATGCTATTGGAAATATAACCAAAGAAGGTTCTAAAAAATTCGAATATTCAGATGCAGGACAGTTGGAGAAAATGTCAGATTCTGAATCAACTAGAGAATTTTTATATGACGAATTTGGAAGAATGACTTACAATGGAAGTGCGGACATTGCTTATGATTCTCAAAATAGTATGATGAATCTCTTTAAAACAATGGATACTAAAGTCTCGTATGGATACGATGAACTCTCTGGATTGAGAAACTCGAAAACAGTCGATGGGAAAGTCACAAATTTTGTTCTTGATGATGAAAGACGCGTTATTGAAGAAAGATCTTCTGACGGCGAACTTGTTGCTCAGATAATCTGGGACGGCGATTTACCATCGAAATATGTTTATGATGGTCAAACTTATGATTACGTTTGTAATTCATATGGAGATGTAATAGCATTGCTCGATCAAGATGGAAAGAAGGTTAACAGCTATTCATACGATATCTGGGGAAAGTTAGAAAGCTCAGAAGAAACAGTTCCAAATGCTATTCGGTATCGACATGAATATTATGACACAGAGACTGGATTTTATTATCTCAGAGGGCGTTATTACGATCCATCAATCAGAAGATTCACAACTCCAGATCCAGCAGAAGATGGCATTAATTGGTATTCTTATTGCGGTAATAATCCACTCGATTATATCGATCCAAGCGGATATGCAAAGTTCATTTTAACAGAAAAAGTCAGAGATGGATATAGGCTACGAAAATATTATTCAGGCAAAGATTTAGCTCCATTATTCAAAAAACCTAATGCTAAAGAGCAATTACTTTCATCGTTAGGAGGTCAATTAGTAGATTGTAGCAAGGCTTTAAGACTCTTATTTGCCTTGCCTAGGGCTCAAACATGGCTTGATAGCAATATACTAAGCGATGTAGCCTATGAAGCATTCGAAGAGGATAAAGGAATCGCAATTGATATGATAGTTTCTTCAGATGGGGGAACTTGGGATGTGCCAACTATAACTAAAATAGACGCTAAAATCGTTGAAGATCTTGCGAGTGGCAAAAGGCGTCCCTAAAAAATTTTGAATGTGTGCGGTGCAAATTAGAAATGATTTGCATCGCCCGAAAACTAAATATGTTACAATGAAATGAATGGAAGGTAAAAAGTAAATTTGTTTCTCAAGTGAAGTTTAATACAATCTTGTACACAGCGTTATCGATGGGTTTGATTTGTGGATTATACAGTATGTATCTAAGAGTGAAAGATTCAGAACAAATAGGAAATTACATAGGAACCGAGGAATTAAGAACCAGGGGAAATGTCATTGAACGGTATTTATGGACAAAATTCACAATGCATGGGGAATATTTGGATAGTGTCGAGATTTTCAAAACTCAAGATGGAAAGATCTATAGCGATGAAGATGAATTAAACATTAAAAAAGATGGGGCTTTCCATATACGAGTAAAAACAAACGACAACGAGACAGCAAATGAGTACGATAGCACTATAAAAGCAACTGATCTCAATATAAAATACAGTTATAAAAAACCACTACGAAAAGGCGATGAAGAATTGATTTTTGTCAATGCTTTCGATGAAAAGTTTAGATACCAATGGAATGCAGAGAAAAACATGTGGAGAATTTGTGGGAAGTTTTAACTTTTTGTTAAAATTAGACGAAGTTTTTAAAGTGCGAACTCTGCTAGGTAGCTATATTACTCTATGCAAGGAGGTAAACATTTATACCTCCTTGACATATTAATGTAGGAAAAGTAGACTTAACATAAGGAGGTTGCTGATATGTTCTCTCTTGTTTTTGATTCGTTTCTAGATCTGCTTATTGGATTCAAGTATTTTCTAAAAGCGACATTGGCTACCGTTCTAATTCTTCTCATTGAAATGGGATTGCAAGATTTTGACTCTGTTTTGTTTCTTGTTGTCTCTGTCATAGGTGCGTTTCTGTTAATCAAATTTTTTATTCATGAGTTTATAGGGAAAACAATATTGACAGAAAAGGTTATTAACATCTTAAATTCTTTGACAATTGTGGGGATTATAGCTTTTTTAAGCTATAAGTTTGATATCGATTTTTTCAAAGAGAATTTTGCAGAGTTTACAAAAGAATTCGTGGATATGATTGAAACAGGGCGAGGGATTTTGCATATTATATTCCGTTAAAACCCTTAAAGAGCAACATCCCCCTTTCCTCAATCATTCTTGCCAAGATTTAGATTCTGTATTAGACGGTGAGCTAAGGATTCGTTGATTCTTAATATCAGTTCGGGGCGTTCATATAATAAAATTATAATTACTAAACTTTTCTGCATCAGGGCCGAACAGCGCCGAGATCTTATTTTCGGACGCCGAACCTCCTAAGGCGATATTCAACGCATTAGTGTTCCAACCAGTATCTGAGGTATCAAAATCAACCGCCCATCCGCTCGTCGCAAAGACGCTACAAATCAAGAATATTTTAATAAAGTTTTTCATAGAAGCCTCCGTTTTTA
>CAJOOW010000112.1 GCA_905236375.1 uncultured Alphaproteobacteria bacterium
AAGGATAAAAATTGCGCCCGCCTAGCATTTATAGATGAAGCGTTCTCGGCTTTGTCTAAGGAACGTATTGAACAGATGGTTCGGTTCCTAGAAGAAAATCACTTCCAGGTGTTCTACGCTGCTCCACCAGAAAAAATAGATAGCATTGGTAGCCATATCGACAATACGGTTGCTCTGTATTCTGATGGAAAATATACTATTGCCGAAGAAGGGTTGAGAAAGGCTGTTGTATGAATTTAAATAGTCGTCAGAAACTGATTCTAGAAAAACTTTTGCATAAGTATGAATCTAGCAAAACCTATAAGGGCGAAAACTCTGTTCGTCAGACGTTTTCTATAGCTCCGACAGATGTTTATCCCAAATATAACGATGATTTTGAAGATGCTACATTAATTGAAGATTTTGAAAAGGAAGTAAGGCTCCTTGAGTCTGAAAATCTTATTTTTACAGAAATCAAAGATGGTCGTTTCAAAAAAATTGCCGCCAATGCATCAGAAGAAAGCTGGCAAAAAGTTCGAAATATTCTAGGTGTAAAAGAAAGAAAAATCCAGCAACAAGAAGAACTAGATTTTTACAGAAGTTTTCTCTCAAAGAATTCGATTGTTGTTGATTTCTGCAACATGCAAATCAATCGTATTGAGTCTGATAAAAAGGCTGCATACCCTTTGGAAGAATCTGCTAATATCATAAACTTGCTTGACTACATCCTTTCCGATCATCCAGAAATTCTTGAAAGAGAACTTTCTATAGAAGTTCTTCACGATTCAAAATTGTGGGAAAAATCATATCGAACAAAAGTTGGCAAAATTCTCCATGAAAGCGGAAGATTTAATGAAACTGTTGATGGTTTAGAGGATGCGAAGGAAATTTATGACACAATTTTGGAAATCTTAAATGTTTATAAAAATCCTTCTTACATCTATTTCAAAGGAAGTGCGAAAATAAAATTTGCTGACGGTCGAATATTAGATGTGATGCAAAATAAGGCTTTGGCCTTACCCTCAACAGAAGTTAGCGATATTGATGAAATTGATATTCTCAACAAAACTGTGATGACTATTGAAAACCTGACTTCTTTTAATCGAGTGCGAGGTACAGATGTATTCTTCTTGTATTTGAGTGGTTATCATAACAGCGTCAAACAAGTGTTGCTGAAAAAAATATTTGATCAAAACCAATCAAAGAATATTTTGTATTATCATTTTGGAGATATTGATCCCGATGGCTTTTATATTCTTGATAATCTAAGAAAAAAGACTGGAATAAATTTTAAGCCTTATTGTATGGACGTTGAAAACTTGAAAAAATATCAGGATTATGCAAAATCTTTTGAATCTAATGACACAAAAAAAGCGGAATCTTTAATTGCTGCAGGAAAATATTTTGATATTGCAACATACATGCTAAACAATAAGGTTAAGCTAGAACAAGAAATTATTAGTTGGATGAATCCGGAAATATCTATTTAATAAACCATTGGTAAAGATTCGCCAGAAATAAATTAGATTTAAGTGGTGGAAAAGAAGGTGCTTGTCAAATGCAAGATCCAAAGCAAATTTTAAAGATGGTTTTTGGCTATAAAAGCTTTCGTCCGTTGCAGGAGGAAATTGTAAATCATATCCTTTCTCACAAAGATGCTTTGGTCCTTATGCCAACTGGCGGCGGTAAATCCATTTGCTATCAAATTCCGGCTTTGATTTTTGAGGGAACAACGGTGGTCATTTCACCATTGATTTCTCTTATGAAGGATCAGGTGGATGCTCTCAAAGCAAATGGCGTTATGGCTGCGGCATTTAATAGCGCCAACAGTGAAGATGAAATAATTTCTATTCGCTCCCAAATCAAATCTGGAGAGCTGAAAATCCTTTATATTTCACCTGAACGTCTACAGAGAGAAATCCCATGGATGCAACAGATGAAGATTTCTTTGTTTGCGATTGACGAAGCTCATTGCATCTCTCAATGGGGACATGATTTTAGGCCGGAATATACACAGCTTGGAAGACTTCGTCAGGAATTTCCGAAAGCAACAATTGTTGCTTTAACTGCGACTGCTGATAAATTGACAAAAGAAGATATCGTAAAGCAGCTTTGTCTTCGCAATTACCAATTATTCGTGAGCTCATTTGACCGACCGAATCTAAGCTTAGATGTTCGTCGAGGATATACGAGTCGAGAAAAACTAAAGGCAATTCTCTCTATTATATCGAAACATGAAAATGAATCGGGAATTATCTATTGCCTTTCGCGAAAAAATACAGAAATGATAGCGGCAAAGCTTGTTAGTGAAGGTGTTGCTGCTGAGGCTTATCATGCAGGAATGTCAACTGAAGAACGAAATAAAATTCAGGAAGATTTTGTCAATGACAGAATTAATGTTGTTTGTGCAACCATAGCCTTTGGAATGGGAATTGACAAGAGTAATGTTCGATTTGTAATTCACTATAATTTACCAAAGAGCATAGAAAGTTTTTATCAAGAAATTGGTCGTGCGGGTCGAGATGGGCTTCCTTCGGAAACGGTGCTTTTCTATAGCATTCAAGATATGATAACGCTAAGAAATTTTGTTAGCGATAGCGGTCAAAAGGAAATAAACGCGGAAAAGCTCGATCGTATGGAGGAATACGCTAATTCTTTAGTATGTCGCAGACGTATTCTGCTCAACTATTTTGGGGAATATAGTAGCCAGAATTGTGGTAACTGCGATGTTTGCAGGCATCCGCCTCAGCGTTTCAATGGCTCCATTCTTGTTCAAAAAGCCCTTTCTGCCATAAAGCGGTCTGGTGAAAAAATTGGGTTTACCACAACGGCAGAAATACTCAAAGGCTTTCGTAGTGATGAAATTCTCAAGAATGGTTACGACAAAATGAAGACTTTTGGTTCGGGCGAAAAGACAACGCTCAAACATTGGCGAGACTACCTGCTTCAAATGTTGCAATTGGGTTATTTAGAGATTGCTTACAACGAGTCAAATCATCTTAAGATAACGAAAAGTGGTTATGATGTTCTTTTTGGAAAAAGGGATGCTGAACTTGCCGTAGTAAAAGATGCTGAATCTAAACAAGATAATAAACCCAAAGCCATATTGTTTAAATCGTCAAAATTTAATCAAAACCAATCGGAGGATAATCTAACAGGAAAGATTGATAAGGTCTTGTTTGATTCGTTAAAAAAAGTCCGCAAAGCGATTGCTGATGAAAACAGTTGGCCTGCATATGTAGTTCTTTCTGATAGAACATTAAAAGAGATGACGGTGTCAAAACCCAAAACGGTTGATGATTTATATGGTGTTTTTGGCTTTGGCGAACGGAAAATAAAGAATTTTGGGCAGAAATTTATTGAAGCTATATTGGGGTATTCTGGACAAGAAAATCATGATAATGCTTTTTCGAAAGGTAATGAGATAAAAACAAGTGAAGAAGTAAAAGAATTCTCGGTTATTGATGAACAAAGGTCTCTTTATGCAAATGCTTACGCTCCATGGACTACAGAGGATGATCTTGTGCTGGAGAAAAAATACAGACAAGGTTTGTCGATAAACGACTTGGCTGTAGAATTTGAGCGTGGAAATGGGGCTATCCGTTCAAGACTGAAAAAACTTGGACTTTTGGAGAAAGATTGATCTGTATTGTAAGATAAGAATAATAAGAATGAAAAACGCATCAGCGTTAGGGATAGTGACCCCTTGGGGCGGAGACTACAGGCTCCGTGAGCGAAGCGAGTATAGCCCGACCCGGCGCTCCCTGCAGGCTTAGGTGCAGTGAAAGCCGGGGAACGCCTATTTTTCGTCATTTTTACCCCGACATTTACCCCGACAAATACCCCGACAAATGTGTTTTTATTCCGACATTAATCCGACATCTTTTCCGACATTTACACCGACATTTTCAGCATAAGCAAGAATAACTTTTCGTTATCCGACTCTTTCTATAATAGGCTTGAA
>CAJOOW010000113.1 GCA_905236375.1 uncultured Alphaproteobacteria bacterium
ACTTTCTTCTGGCATATTTGGGACATACAAAGGTTGAAGAGTAAACAGTATTGCAAAGGCCATACCGATCATTCCCAATCGATTCCCCATCGAAGAAGTTGCTGCAGAAGAAAGCCCTCTCAATGCTAAGATGAATAAAACGAAAGTTACAATAGGAAGAATAGAACTCAAATAATATAAAATCATATTACTTCTCCTTTTTCTTTTTGGAGAACATAGAGAGCATTCGTTTTGTTATCATGAACCCTCCAACTATATTAATAGATGTTAAAAAAACGGCTAGCAAACCTAGTACTAAACAGGTTGTTGAAGTCTGTGGCATAAGTCCATATGCAACGAATCCAAAAGCCGCGATTATTATGACGCTTGATATTGCATTGGTCACAGACATAAGAGGAGCATGAAGAGCTGGAGTTACTTTCAAAACAACATAAAATCCGACAAAACAGGCCAAGATAAAAACAGTTAACAACATTTATTTTCTCCTTCTTTCATTATCTGTAACTAAAGTTGCTTGGATGATATCATCTTCGATTTTTGAGATATCCGGCTGATCTTTCATTTTTGAGGTTAGCAATTCAAAAAAGGAAAACACATTTTTAGCAAAAAGCCTTGAAGCATCGTATGGAATGAGATTTAAAATATTTTCAAATCCTATAATTTTCACCCCACCCTGCTCTATCGTTTGGCCAGAAACAGTCAATTCGCAATTTCCTCCTGTTTTGGCTGCAAGATCGATGATTACTGCCCCCTTCTTCATTGTCTCAACCATATCGGCCTTTATTATAACTGGGGCCTTTTTGCCTGGAATTTGAGCTGTTGTAATCACAATATCCTGAGCTGGCAAAACTTCTCGGAGTTTTTGTTCTTGAGCTCTTTTATAGTCTTTAGTCATTTCTTTGGCATAAACTCCATCTGTTTTTTCGGTTGAATCAACCTCAACAAATTTTGCCCCGAGACTTTCAACTTGTTCCCTTGCAGAAGTTCGAACGTCAAACGCAGAAACAACAGCCCCCAATCTCTTGGCCGTGGCAATTGTTTGAAGTCCAGCAACTCCAGCTCCTATAATAAGAACTTTTGCAGCTGGAATAGTCCCAGCTGTTGTCATCATCAGAGGAATTGCTCGATTTAAAACATGAGATGCTTCGATCATAGCCTTATACCCAGCCAAACTTGCTTGAGATGACAAAACATCCATATATTGTGCTCTTGTTGTTCTTGGAATCTTATTTAGAGCAAAAATTGTCAGGTCACTTTTCCCCTGATTTTCTTGAGAACTAATCACTATTGTTCCAGATTTTAATTGATCTGTAATTTCTTTACTCAATGGATTTATGGAAAAAATAACATCAGATTCCGTAAAGGTTTCAGGTGTTTTTGCTCCTGAATTCTGATATTCTTCATCAACAAATCCGGCTCTTTCTCCAGCCCCTGAATGAACAAAAACTTCATGGTTTAAAGAAACCAATTTTTTAACGATATCAGGAGTGATTGAAACACGAGATTCAATATCTTTATTTTCAGATGCAACAAAAAGTTTCATGAACAGAAATTTCACCAATTCGGATATAAAAATTCTAACCTAAAATCACAAATTGTCAATTTGGAAATAAAAAAACGGGATCATCCCAAAGTTATGCTTGCCCCTCCAAGGGCCAAAACAGCACCAGCATGAACTGAAGCTGCTCCTCCACTTGAAAGATTCAAAGCTCCGGTTCCTGTAATTGTCATCGCAGCATTTGCCGTAAGAGTCATTGCTGCAGTAGCCGTCATATTTATAGTTGTTTTGGAATTAACTGTAATTGACAAAGCATCGAGTTGAGCAGCTGCTTTTATATCTGCCTTTAAATTCATTGCCTCAAGATTCATAGCCATTTTAGCTTTGCCAGTAAAATTCAAGGAATCAACAGAAAAATCCTTGGCCGCTTTAATTGAAACTGCAGCTTTAGAATCGATTGATGCATCTTTCATCGACTTTATGTTAATAGCCCCTTGAGACTCAATATTGATATCTTTTGAAGCCTTAATAGAAATAGATCCTTTAACATCAACGTTGAGATTTCCTTTTGAAAGAGTTATTGTTTGATTCCCCTCTTTTAAAGTTATTGTTTGATTCCCCTTATCGAGAGCAATAATATAATCTCCTTCGTTGATTGTTATCGTATTCTTTCCTTTTTTTATGAGAAGAGAATGCTCAACTGGATCTTTTTGGCTTTCAAGAATTATTTTTTTCGAGCCTTCATTAAGAGTTTCAGAAACGCTATTTTCAATAATCGAATTCATGTCTTTTTGAGCATGAATAAAAATCTCCTCTTCCTTTTCTTTATCATTAAAGCTCAGTTCATTATATCCTTCGCCTTTTGAAGTATTGGTTTTAAAAGTGGAAACAGTATTGACTTCCTTTGCATAATTGTTTGGATTTTTGTTAACCCCATTATAAAGACAGCCAACAACAATTGGCTGATCTGGATCTCCATTTACAAATTGAACCAAAACCTCCATTCCAACTCTTGGAATTATCAAAGCGCCAAAATTATTTCCGGCCCAAGTTTGAGCTATTCTTATCCAGCATGAACTTTTTTCATCCGGCTGAACTCTTGAATCCCAGTGAAATTTAACTTTGATTCTTGCATTTTCATCACAGAAAATCTCTTCTCCAGAAGTCCCGGTTACGACCGCTGTTTGGCATCCAAAAATCCTGTTTTTAAAATGAGTTTGAAGAGGCCTAAATGAAACTTTGCTTGGAATGGCAACAAATGAATTGTGATAAATCGGCGTATCAATTTCTTCTGGCAATTGGTTTATATAATGTTTAATTGAAACCGCCAGGAATTCTCCATTGTGTTTTTCTGTCTTTGAGCCTGAGATCTTAAAAATCGATCCAGCAAAGAGATCAGGGCAATATGAATTGCCTGTAAGTCGTTTTGAAAAACTGTTTTCGCCTTCAAGAATTGTTTTTGTTACATCATTTCCATCATTTTTTTCTATAAACAAAGGATCGTAAATTTCTTTTTCCGCCAATCTTGTTTTATCTGATGAATCAGAAGATGTCCCAGAAATCACTTCAGCTTTCAATTCGTTATATGAAAAAGCATCGATTTTTTTCGTTCCGATTGTGTCTGAAAAAGAAACATTATAAACAGAATCCGGAGAAAGAGTCGAATTTGTTGAAACCTTTCTGATTTTAAGTTCTGTTTTGATTTTAGTGCATGAAGAACTGAGATCGGAAAGCTGCAAGGTATCTTTGCCATCGCTTTGTTCGAAATAGTAGAAGATGCCCTCCTCTTCCATAAGTCTTGATATGAAATGGAAATCGCTTTCGCCATATTGAACGCAAAACGTTCGCTTAGCATTTCCTGCTGTTCTCAGATTAATTTTTGAATTTGTTATATTGTTTTCTTTTAGGACATTTTGGATGATATCTTTGGCTGTTTGATCTTGAAATGATCGATACTTTTTCGAATATGTTGTTCGAGCAAATGTCGGAACAATCTTGATATAAAGGATGCTATCAGTTCGTTTTTCTGCAATTGTTACAACGTTTTCAAATGATGCCTCTTCGATTATGCCTGAGAAAAACCTTTTGTTTTTATTGTCGATGGCAAATGAAATCGTTGCAGTCGAACTCAAAAGTCTTTCCGTATCGATTTGTTTCGTCGTTTGAAGAAAAACATCAGCCTTAAAAAGATTGGAAATCGATTCCGTAATTTCCGCTCTGATAACAACAGCCTCTGGAATATTTGCGCATTTAATTTGCACATCCAACTTATTTTGTTTTGTCGGAAGGAGGTTTTGAGGCATCAAACTCGCAATCTTTTATCTATGATATGAATTGATTTTATTAAAAATTCAATCGATTTTAAAGCGAATCTCGAAGGAATAAAACAAAAGCTTCTGATTAATATCTCAAAAATGTTACAGAGCTTTTATAAAACCCTTATGAGGCAAATTCCTTATAGCATGCCAGCGCATATTGCCTGACCCTGTCCTTATTACGAATTCTGACGCTTGGCACTTTGTTATTTTTGATGATATCAAAAACAGCCGGCAAATCTTCCGACTTCAACAAACTGTCTAATTTCTCTATTCTCTTTTCCTTCTTGATCTTTTTATCATTCTTCGTTTCTGAAAAATCAAAATAAACGCAAGCCGAAACAAAAAGCACTATTTTCTGAGCAAGTTTGACGGTCTCGAGTTCATCTTTTGTTGCTTTTCTATCAAAATAAAAATCCAAGAATTTTGAAAGCGCATCATCGAAAATTCCACTAAGAGCCGTGAAGTATCCGAGTTCTTCATATATATTTCCCATTCCGCTATTTCCGAAATCTATAAACAAAATTCGTTCATCATCGGTAAGCAAAATGTTATGAGGATTCAGATCGTTGTGGCAAAAACCTTTAGAATTTTTCAACTTCGAACAAAGATTTTTGAACTGTTCAAAAGATTTTTCAAAGCCTGTTGGAACGGCGATATCTTTCTTATTGATAGATTTGAAATGTTTCTCCGCTCTCGATTCAAGGTTTCTTGACGAAACATCAGACTTAAACTCATGAAGTTTTTTCATTGCTTTTGCTATATTTTTCAAAACTTTTTCATTTTGAACATCGGCAAATTTCAACGTTTTTCCTGGAACATATTCCCTTATATAAAACGAATTATCTTTTGCAGCTGCAACTAATTTTGTTCCTAAATTCAAATCTGAAAAAATCTTGACGGCCGCAATTTCCTTTTCTTTTGCTTCTTCTTTTTTCCTTTTGTGAAAAACCTTAGCGATATATTGCTTTCCTTCCAAATCAAACTTTAAGTTCTTCGCGGAAGTCATTCCTTTTCTCAAATTTTTAAATTCGATTTTATTCGGAGAAACATCCATTGCTTTTGCGACAGAATCCTTTATGAAGTTTTCAGCGCAAATCGAAGAACTTAAAGCAAATATTGAAACGAGAAAAATCTTTAATCCATTTGTTGAGAAAATCATGAGAAGCTTTCCTAAAAAGAAATCGCTATCTGATTCTATCACATGTGTGATATTTCAAATCAACAAAATTCATAAAATGTTTCTAAAATACTATTTATGATCTTTCACAAACCTGCAGTTTTTGACTGATTCGTCATTCTCGGCTTTCCAAATTAATCTATTGTCCTACCAATATAATTTTCCCTGTGCCACTGTAATAAACCTCTTCATATATGGGTTTGTCTGTTTCCATATCCCTTCCGAGACGTGTGCATTCACAATCTTTGTAAGTAAATGTTTTAGACTTTGTATCAAAATCAGCGGTCATTTCCCAAACAGTTTTTTCCGTTGCTGACTGTCCCCAACTGGCTTTGATATAAAAATTATCGCCTTGATCATATATGGTTAAGTTGGCTCTTTGGCTTACTTCATCTTGCCAAATTCCTGTTAGATCGTTTTTAGGACTAAAACTTAGATCGAAAGAAATTCTCACAGGTAACAAAAGGCCAACTATAAACCCGACAATTAATCCTTTTAATAAGTTTCTATTCATCGTCAAAAACCTATAAATAAAAAGCCGCTCATAAGCGGCTCAAATTAATACCCCTCAACGGCCATCCTTCGGCGATTAAGCTTTCTTGATCTTCTCAAAGATTCTGTTCTCTTACGAGCTTTTTTTACTGAGGGTTTTTCAAAACGTCTATGAATTTTCATATCTTTATAAACGCCTTCTCTCTGCATCTTTTTCTTCAAAATCCGCAATGCATGATCAACATTGTTGTCATTAACAATAACTTCCATTTCTTCCCCTCCTTTCTAAAACTCTTCTGAACAATACGTTTGAATTCTATCACAAAAGTTAATTTCTGAAAACATTTTGTTTCGAACTCATTTGTTGTAAAATGACAATGTGGATATTTAGTTATATGATTTGTAATGATGAATGAAAACAACAACCAAGATAATCAAGGATTAAAACGATTCGACAGTTTTGTCGACAGCATAGATGAAGAAATAAGAAATGAAAATTGGCAAAGGCTATGGGAAAAATATGGAAAAACCATTACTTATGCATCGTGTGCTATTCTGGTCGGAGTTGCGGTTTACGGAATGTGGCAAAAACAAGATTTAGCCGATAGGGAAGCGATATCTTCGCGCTATACTTTTGTGCAAAATGCAATAATGGCTGGGGATAATGCAACAGCATTATCTCAAATAAAAGAACTTTCGAATGTTTCTAAAAAAGATTATGCTACCCTTTCAAAATTTGAGTATGCAGCTGTTTTAAGAAATGCGGGACAACAAGACGCCATAGCAGAATATAAAGCAATCTTTGAAGACAAAAAAGTTAACGCAGTACTACGAGATTTAGCTTATATATTCTATGTCAATACAGCTATAGATTTGATGAATGCTACGGAAATTGGAAAAAATATGGAGGATTTCATAAAAAACCTCAAAGAAAAATATATAGGAAAATATTGGGATTTGTTTGCTAAAGAAACTCTAGCATTCTGCTATATCAAACAGGGTGATAAAAAATCAGCTAAAGAAGCCCTCGAAAATCTGGCAAAAACAACAGGAATATCAGAAGCAATGGCAGAAAGAACTAGAATGTTGTTGCATACAATCGAGGAGTGAAACTTATGAAAAATTTAATTATGTCCATATGCTTGACCGCTTTTATATTGGTTGCTTGCGACAACAAAGAAATTTTGCAGGGGAAAAGAGAGTCTATA
>CAJOOW010000114.1 GCA_905236375.1 uncultured Alphaproteobacteria bacterium
CTAGTATTTTCTCTCTTCATTATTTGATTAGAACTATAAATAAGATTTTAGGAGTAAAGAATGATGCTGCCTAATGGATGGAAAAAAGTAAGATTATCTGAATTAGGAACTTTCTCTAAAGGATGTGGAATAAAAAGGGATGAGGCAAATTCTGGCTCTATACCCGCAATACGTTATGGAGAAATTTATACCGCTCATAATGACTATATAAAACAGTTTCAATCTTTTATTTCCGAAAACGTTGCTAAAGAAGCTACTTTGCTAAAAAACGGTGATTTACTTTTTTCGTGTTCGGGCGAAACGAAAGAAGATATTGGAAAATGTGTTGCTTTTGTTTCTAATGAAAGAGCATATGCTGGAGGAGACATAATTATACTTTCGCCAACGGTTCCTTGTGATTCAAAATATATTGGATTTTTGTGTAATTCGTCTTTTGTAAATAAGCAACGATATAGCTTTGCTCAGGGAGATTCTATTGTTCATATATCTTCTGAATCTATTGGGAAAATTGAAATTCCATTCCCTCCATTGAACGAGCAGAAGAAGATTGCGGCGACGCTTTCTGTCTGGGACTCCGCCATCGAAAAAATGGAAAAACTCATCAATGCGAAGGAAGATCAGAAGAAATCTTTGATATGGAAATTGATTGAAAGTAATGACAACAGAAAAATTAAACTAGGTAAAGTTGTTGTAGATAAAAATAAGTGGAGAAAAAGCAAACTATCTGATGTAGCTTCGGGTTTTGATTATGGAATGAATGCTGCAGCAAAGGAATATGACGGGAAAAATAAATATATTCGAATAACAGATATTGATGATGTATCTCATAAGTTTAATTCTATAGATTTAGTCTCGCCAAATGCGGAACTAGAAGAAAAATATCGAGTGAATGAAGGAGATATTCTTTTTGCAAGAACAGGTGCTAGTACGGGAAAATCGTATTTATACGATAAAAATGATGGCGTTTTATATTTTGCCGGATTTTTGATTCGAGTTCATGTATTAAAAGATGACCCTTTCTTTATTTATGTTCAAACGCTTTCGTCAAAATATCAAAACTGGTTGAAAAAGATGTCGATGAGATCGGGACAGCCTGGTGTTAATGCGGAAGAATATAAAAACTTGCCAATTTTACTTCCAACTCTTCCAGAGCAAAACGCAATTACTGAAGTTCTTTTTGCAACTGATAAAGAACTTTCTCTTCTCAAGCAGCAACTCGAAAACTACAAAAAGCAGAAACAAGGCTTAATGCAAAAGCTCCTCACCGGTGAGTGGCGAGTGAAATAGGGGAATGTGTAATATGAAAGAAATAGAATATATTTTTTCAGTAAGTTCTAAGTGTAATGTATGCAAAAGTAAGGCGAAGTTAGAATTGTTCTTGAAGGCATCGGATTTGTCTTTAGTCAAAGATGTTTTGTCTTTCGAAAATGAACAAAGCAAGATTAAAATATCGGAAAAGAAGACTAAAGATTCCGAAGGTGTTGTTTATACTATTACTTTTTCATCTGATTCGGATAACGAGCCCACAAAATTATTAAAGATGTTTCGTCAGGTAATTTGCAATATAAAAGATGGAAATCAAAAAAATGTTGCAATTCTTGAACTTCGAAATGATTTTGCAAAAGAACGTTCCGAAAAATTATACTCAAATATTTATACTTTGGAAAATTCTATTCGCAAACTAATTTCCAAATTTATGCTTGAAACTTTGGGAATGAAATGGTATGAAGCAACGCCTCAAGATGTAAGAAAAACAGTAAAGGATAGCGAATATAAATGGAACAATGATTGCCTTTATCATCTTGATTTCATTCAGCTATCTTATTTCCTAACTATCCCTTATGCTGATAAGAGTGGAAATGTAATTGATGAGTTAAAGAAATATATTGATAAAGATATTACAGAAGAAGAAAAGAAGGAATTAAGATTATTTATTCCGAAAAATAACTGGGATAGGTATTTTAACGCCCTAGTTGATTGTGATTCTGAAAAATTCAAATCTAATTGGGAAAAATTATATGAATATCGGTGTGATGTCGCACATAACCGCATTATTCCCCAAAATGAATGTGAAGAATGCTCGAAAAAATGCGAGGAAATGCAAAAAATCATCAATGATGCTATTAGAAAATTGGATACAGTTGAAATAACGGAAGAGGAAAAGATAAATACAGCGGAAAGAACAATTGATGAGGTTGGAATTTCTTTGAGTGCGTCTATTTTTCCAGAAAATCTACTCAGAGTTTGTTCTGGCATTTCGACATTCAAAAATCCATTTCAACCTTTTGTTGAACAATTAACGGATTTTTCGCGGTCTGTATCAAAATCTTATGAAGGATTAACGTCTTTTTCAAAATGCTTACCCAATACAGAAAGCCTTGCTTCTCTAAATCTTTTAGGAGAGCGTTTAACGAAATCCTTGGGCTCTCCATTTTATGTACCGAAACTAACGGATCCGATACGTAGATTTGCAAATTTGAATATAAAACAAGATTTAGGTTATCCTGATATATTAAGAGTGAATGACGAAAATGCAAATAATAATGATGTGA
>CAJOOW010000115.1 GCA_905236375.1 uncultured Alphaproteobacteria bacterium
TGAAAGTCTCCAGAAACAATTGTTGTATCGGCAAAGATTAGGTTAAATTTGCCAGCTGCCATCGGCCCTTTATCTTCAGTCAATTTCGATCTAGCTTTTTCAACAATAGCTGATAATTCGCTATGAGTTTTTTTCGCATCAACTTGCATAATTGATTCATTTGATATTAGAATTAAGTCAGGATCGTTTCGCAACCTGAATAAGTCTTGCGACATTGTGGCACTTGCTAGTACTATAAAGCTTAGCAGGAGTTTTGTGTTCTTCATAAAATCTTCCCCCAAAAATATTTATGTCAAAATCCTAACATTAAAAAGTTAAAGAATAGTTAATGAAAATTGAATTTTTCAAAACCTTTTTGAAGAAGCGAATTTTACAACAGGGGTTGGGGCTAAGATAAGTTTGTCTTGGCTATAATTTTCTTGATAATTTCAATGATACTGCTAAATGCAGATTCATCGATCCCTCCAAACTGAACAAGGTCGGGCCTTCCCCCGAATCTTAAACCAAGACCTAATTCTTCATTTGCGAAATTCATCAAAGCTTTGGCATCAATTTTGTTTGAAATCAAAGTTTTCGATACATAAATGCAAACTGATATTTTGCCATTTTTTAAATTGCCAACAATTAGGCAAGATTGTTCATTTGATTCTTTTTCTTTGTCTACTAAATTCAAAACGACTTTTTGATCGGCATCTTTAACCAGCGCGTGTTTAAATGCTATTGTTCCGATTTCTTCCGATTCAATCTTGGTATCATTTGAGAAATTCTTAGATCTTAAATCTGATATTTGCTTCTCTAGAGTTTTTATTGTGGCATCCTTTTCTTCGAGCTTTTGTGACTCTTTCTCTACTTCTGAATCAAGATAATCAACCAAAGCTCTTCCAGTAATCGCCTCTATTCTTTTTATTCCAGAACCTATTGAGGAAACTGAGACGATTTTAAATCCTCCTATCTGCGCTGTATTTCGCACATGTTCTCCACCGCAAAGCTCTTTCGAGAATCCATCACCAATCGTAACTACTCTGACTTTTTCTGGATATCTTTCCCCAAATAACGCCAAAGCTCCAGATGATTTTGCTTCATCAATTGACATAACATCAGTTGTAACATCAAGAGATTCGTCTATCACATCTCTCGCTATTGTTTCAACTTTTTCGATTTGTTCCTTTGTTATTGTTCCGTTATGTAGAAAGTCAAAACGTAATCGCTCGCTGGTAACTAACGATCCTTTTTGAGTTACATGTGATCCCAAGACTTTTCTTAACGCGGCTTGCAGAACATGAGTGCCCGTATGATTTCTTGAAGACGCGATTCTCTTTTTAAAATCTATTTCTAAAGATACAAAATCTCCTGTTTTCAAAACTCCAGATTTAACGGAACAGCCGTGAACAATAATGCCCGCAATCTTTTTTGTTTCAAAGACTTCGGCAATATTACTTTCTTTTGAAATCGCTCCACAATCGCCAATTTGTCCCCCTGATTCAGCATAGAATGGAGTCTGTTTTGTTACAATAAATCCAGATTCAGAATCCTCAAGCTTATCAACTATTTTTGAATCTTTAACAATAGCGACAATCTCAGAATCAACTTTTCTTGTTGATCTTAAAAATTCGATGTCTCCGATTTTATCTGCGACATCGAACCAGACTTTATCGGTAAATGAATCACCCGTTCCAACCCATGCCTTCTTTGATAACGCTCTTTGCTCCGCAGCTATTTTTTCGAATTCGGCTTCGTTTGCTTTTTTCCCTTCATTTCTCAAAATATCTTGAGTTAAATCAAATGGAAAACCATATGTGTCATAAAGTTTATACGCAACGTCAGCCGGAAATTCTTTTGACGATCCAAGCTTGTTTAATTCGCTTTGAAGAATAAACATGCCTTTATCAATAGTTTTCATGAACCCTTCTTCTTCGTTCTTTACGACTTGTTGTATCGTAGATTCGTTCAATCCAAGTTCCTTATAATAATTACCCATAACATTTTTAACGCTAGAAACAAGATTATATAAGAAAGGTTCTTTCATTCCCATCATATAACCATGACGTAGGGCTCTTCTTATTATTCTTCTCAGAACATATCCTCTTCCTTCATTCGATGGAATAATGCCATCAGTAATCATAAACGAAATGGCTCTGATATGATCTGCGATGACTTGATAATGGGATGTGAATTTTGGATCGTCGCTGTTTGTTAGTGATTTTACATCTGCAATTATAGATTGAAATAAATCAATATCATAATTGTTATGAACTCCTTGAAGAACTGCTGCTATTCTTTCTAGTCCCATTCCTGTGTCAATTGAAGGTTTTGGCAAATTAATTCTGGATCCATCTTTGAGAGTCTCAAATTGCATAAAGACTAAATTCCATATTTCAATAAATCTGTCACCATCTTCATCAGCCGAGCCTGGAGGACCTCCTTGAATTTTATCTCCATGATCATAAAAAATTTCACTACATGGCCCGCATGGTCCTGTGTCTCCCATAGACCAGAAATTGTCATTCGTTGGAATTCTGATAATTTTTGATTCTTCAAGTCCTGAAACCTTTTTCCAAATTCCGGCCGCTTCTTCATCGCTTGCATGAACCGTTACCATAAGTCTTTCTTTTGGAAGTCCTAGACGTTCTGTAACGAGTTTCCAGGCGAATTCGATAACCTCAGCTTTAAAATAGTCTCCAAATGAGAAATTACCAAGCATTTCGAAAAATGTGTGATGTCTGGCAGTGTATCCAACATTTTCAAGATCGTTATGTTTTCCTCCAGCTCTCAGACATTTTTGCGATGTTGTCGCTCTTTTGAATGGAAGAACTTTTTTCCCAGTGAATGTGTCTTTGAATTGGACCATTCCAGCGTTTGTAAACATTAATGTCGGATCATTGTCTGGAACCAAGGAACTTGATTCAACATGTTTATGCCCTCGTTCAACAAAGTATTTTATAAACTCAGCTCTTATATCATTAACAGAGAATAACATGACAAAAATTTCAAAGGTAACGCTTCTATTTACTGTTTTATTATATCACTTTGCTTTGGAGTTTCAAGGCGAACTGTATGGTTTGGCTTTTTTAATTGCCATTAAAAATTTTTTAGGTCAACTCACCTCACTTCTTAAAGTTTTTCCCCCTTTTTGGCATTACTTTTCCAGCATTTTTGAATTTTTTTGAAATTTTTTTGAAGAAATTAACGATTTCTTTACTTTTTTTTTTTTTATACTAATACTTAGGGAGAAATTATTTTTAAAAAAGAATAAATAAGTATTAAAAAATATTTATAAATCTTTAGGAGAAATCATGAAAAACTTAATAAAAATATTCTTGGCTTGTAGCATCTTTGCAACAAGCGGTTGGGAAACAACAGCGACAACTTTACCGGACGATCTTGTCAACGCGATATTTGGAGAGAATACGTCGCAGTATTTTACGATGAAGGGAACAGTTGATGATACAACACATAATGTAACGTTAACGAGTGTAACAAGAAATACGACGGCATATAATCCGGACCCAGTCACTAACGAATCGTCGGTTTATCCGTTAAATATTTCGGCGACCATGTGCGGCTATAGTGTACGCGTGATCAGATCAGACACGCCGTATTTCTGTCAGTTTAACTCAGCCGCTTATCCGGTTTCGTTGAGGCTGAGTGATCTGTATGTGAATAATCTATACATTCTGTGCATGAATGCAACGGGACTTGTGGCGGCGGATTTGGAGTTCAACGATGACGTACACCCTACAGCAATGCGGAACATGTTCTACTCTTGCTCGTCACTAAGGCGTGTTAAGATCAAAGTTGATACGACACATCTGACATCCCCTAGTGGTTACGCCGCCAACTCGCAAGGACTAGCGTTTATGTGCGAGGATTGCGAAAGCTTGGAACTCGCCGATATTTCGGCATTCGATACCACTAGCGTCCAAGGGACGGGTGTCTCGTTATATTACATGTTCGCGTATTGTAGCTCACTTAAGACCCTCATCGTGTCTCCGAAATTTGGGACGAATGCTACAGATTCGAATTACTGGAGTGGCATGTTCTCTAACGTTTCAGGATTAAAGATCTATTCGACTGGGAGAGGATCATCAATCGAAGAATTATTCCACCCGAGTTTAATCGGCATTATCAAAGGAGGTACTTATAATGGCGTAAACTATGGTTCTGGCTATACTGCGGATAAAGTACTACTCGTAACTGATGTTCCTCCGGGATATACGAGACCTCATTATGATCTCGTTATTGCTGGAACGAAAAACGAAATCAAATCTCCAGAAGACACAACAATTTTGTCGATCGATAAA
>CAJOOW010000116.1 GCA_905236375.1 uncultured Alphaproteobacteria bacterium
CGCTTCCAGTTCCATGACAAGCCTCACAATTAACCAGTGTCGTAAATTTAATATTAGTCTTTTTTCCGTGATAAGCTTCTTCAAGAGTTATCGCGATATCGTATCTTATATCAGAGCCTGGTTGAGATTGCGTTCTTCTTCCTTGATCTGAAAATCCTCCTCCAAACATTTCTTCAAAAATATCTGAAAAACTCGAAAATCCATTGGAAAAATCAAAACCTCCAGAAAATCCGCCTTGTCCTCCAAAGCCTCCGCCCCCTTGAAATGCATCACTTCCATATCGATCGTATGCTGCTCTTTTCTGTTCATCTTTTAAAACATCATATGCTTCATTGATCTCTTTGAATTTTTCTTCAGCTTCTTTGTTTCCAGGATTCTTATCAGGGTGATACTGAACAGCGAGTTTTCTATATGCCTTTTTAATTTCATCTTGAGACGCTGTTCTGTTAACTCCTAGTATGGAATAGTAATCTTTCGCCATAATTTTCCTAAAGCAAAAACAACATATATCATCACAAAGTGTATCTATTATACAACATTCTTAATGATTTGTGAATATACGAATAAAAGCTCTCATAAAACTTGTTACAAAACTCTGTTCACTAAACTGTTGATAACTCTTTCAAATTTCACAATAAAAATCTGAATGAAAATTTTGTTAACAATTATTAACAATTTATTAACATGTTCACAAAGTTATCCACAGATTGTTGATAACTATCAAACTTTCTTGAACTAATAACCTACGCTCCTGTTGATAATTTCGTTGAAAAACTCTGTAAACACAATTCTATCGTTCTATTTCCAAAACAAAAATTTAAATATATAATTTTTTTTTTAGAGGATTGATATCTAGAAACCCACGGTTTTAACCGTGGGGAAAAATAACTAAGAGAAAGCCTCTTTGAATAGCGATAAACTTGAGATTCCTTTCAAAAACTTCTTTCGCAACGATGTGAAGATTGTTAAAATGAAAGCAGTTTTTTGTTTTTTCTTGGAAAAAAATTAAATGTTTTTCATTTCAGATGCATTTGCTGATGGTGCGAGTGCTGCTCAAGCGGGAGGAATAATGTCTTTTTTGCCGATGATTGCTTTCATCGCGATTTTATATTTCTTACTGATTAGGCCTCAGCAAAAACGACAAAAGCAACATCAAGCCTTAATTTCATCTATTAAAAAAGGCGATAAAGTTGTAACTAACAGCGGAATAATCGCGACTGTTTCAAAAGTTGTTAATGACCACGAGGTTATTTTGGAAATTGCAAATGGAGTTCATTGCAAATTTGTCAAATCTGCGATTTCAAGCGTTCTTAGTGAAACAACTCAAAATACAACTCCTTCAAAGACAGAAACAAAATCTGAAACACCGATAAAGTCTAAGCAAAATTCATCAAAAGTTGTTCAATTAAAGAATTTTTCAAAATCGCACTCGGGGGCAAGACCTCAAAATAAAAAACCTGCAAAGAAAACTTCAAAACCAAAGAAATAAAATTGAAAAAAGGAGATGATCCATGTTAGTTGTATCTAAATCCAGAGTTATCACGACTTTAACGATTTGTTTTTTAGGATTGCTTTTTGCGTTTCCTTCTCTTGTTGATCAAGCGACTTATGACAAATTGCCGCATTTTTTGCAGCATACTGTCAATCTAGGGCTTGAACTTAGAGGAGGTTCTCATATTCAGCTTGAAGTAGATCTTGAATCAGTTAAAAAAGAACGCCAAGAAAGCATTATTGATGAGGCAAGAAAACAGCTGAGGAAGCAAAATATAAAGTATTCAAGAATCAATGTTCAATCCAAAGATGGCGAATCGTTGATCTATATATCATTGAAAGACTCAAAAGACGCCTCTGATGTTAAAAAGATTTTAAACAAGATTGAAAAAGAACTTGATATTACAACAAATGGATCTGAAGTGACTGCCGTTATTTCTCAAAAATTCATGGATGAATTTTCAAAAAGAATCGTAGGAGAATCCATCGAAGTTATCAGACACAGAATTGATGAAACAGGAACGAAAGAACCGACGATTTTAAGGCAAGGAACTGATAGAATAGTTTTGCAATTGCCAGGAGTTGAAGATCCGGCGGAAGTTAAAAGACTTCTTGGAAAGACTGCTATTTTGACATTCCATGGAGTTGATGAAAACATGGAAACAATTCCGGCAAAAGAAGGACAAAAGGTTCATCTGCCGTCAAAACCTGGAGTGGTTTATCTTCCTGAAGAAAAAGGAAATGGGATCGTTTATTATGTTCCAATAAAAAAACAGGTCTCTCTGACTGGAAAATCTTTGGTTGATGCTCAAGTTTCTATGGATGGCAGAACAGGACTTCCTGCTGTTTCTATCAAATTTGACTCAATCGATGGAACAAGAAAAATCGCTGAACTTTCTGCAAAATATCTTCACAAGCAATTTGCGATGGTTTTGGATGGAAAAGTTTTGAGTGCTCCTGTTTTTCAAGCTGTCTTGAATGATGGAAATGCTCAAATTACTGGAAATTTCACAATGGAAGAAGCAACAGAATTGGCATTGCTTTTGAGAGCTGGATCGTTGCCAGCTCCTCTTAATGTTGTCGAAGAAAGAAACGTTGGGCCAAGCCTTGGAACCGATTCCATTAATGCTGGTAAGAATGCAACATTATGCGCTTTCTTATTTGTTGCATCATTCATGATTGCATCTTATGGAATTTTTGGATTCTTCTCAGTCATTGCGATCTTTATGAATATAACATTGTTGTTTGCTTGTTTAACATTACTAGGAGCGACCTTAACCTTGCCAGGTATTGCTGGTATTGCTCTGACAATCGGAACGGCTGTTGACGCAAACGTTTTGATTTATGAGAGAATACGAGAAGAAGTTAGATTAGGGATCAAAGCTGCGATGGCGATATCTCAGGGATATAAAATGGCGATGATGACTATTATAGATTCAAACTTGACGACTCTCATTGGATCTATTGTTCTTTATGAATTTGGATCAGGGCCAATCAGAGGATTCGCTGTAACTTTGGCTTTGGGAACAATGATTTCCCTTTTCACAACATTCTCATTAACAAAGTCGATCATAGCTTTCTATATCAGAAAGAAAAAAGGCCAGGATATAATTGTTTAATTGAAAGGATTGCAATATGTTTCGTTTACATCTAATTCCAGCAGGAACAAAGTTCGATATAGTCGGAAAGAGTAAATATTTTTTCACTCTCGGAGTTTTGGCCGTTATAACAAGTTTTGCGTTTATAATTTTCAAAGGAATGAATTACGGTATTGATTTCAAAGGAGGATATATCTTTGAAGTAACAATGCCTGAGACTCCAGATGTTCAAAGTTTGAGGGATAAGCTTGGTTCTTTGGGTTTGGGAGAAGTTGCAATTCAGCAATTTGGAGCCCCTCAGGATTTGATGATTAAACTTGAGAAATCTGAAGAAGGAAAAGGTCAGGCAGTTGCTATTCAAAAAGTCAAAGATACTCTTGGAGATGGGGTTACTTATAAGAAGATTGAGACGGTTGGTCCAAAAGTTGGAAGCGAGTTGGTTTCGAATGCTATAAAGGCAGTTGCCTATGCTTTAATTGCAATGCTGATATACATAGCGGTTCGATTTGAATGGCAATTCGGCGTTTGTGCTGTGGCAGCTCTTTTTCATGACTGTGCTATAATCTTTGGTCTTTTTGCAATTTTCCCAATGGAATTTAGTGAAACTTCGATAACGGCTGTTCTCTTAACTGCTAGCTATTCGATCAACGACACGGTTGTTATTTTCGATAGAATTCGTGAGAACTTGAAGAGATATCGAAATATGGAAATGCATGAGCTGATAAATAAGAGTCTTAATGAAACTCTATCCAGAACGACATTAACTGCGACAACGACAATTTTGGCAGTCTTGGCTCTTTACCTTTTTGGAGGAAAGATTATTGCAGCTTTGGCCTTGCCGATTATGGTTGGTATTATGGTTGGAACTTTCTCTTCGATTTTCGTAGCCTCACCTCTTTTGATGTTCTTAAATATTAAGAGAGATAATGATAACGACAAAAAATCAAAACAAGAGCAAGTGCCCGCGAATTGGCAATAGCCATTTTTAAAGAGATTTGCTATATTTGCAACGTATGTCAAAGCTTTAAGTAGGATTTTGGAAAATAAGTTAATAAACACTGGTGAAAAGTTTTATGGAAGGATAAAATCCAGGAGTTTAACAGCTCGACAGGAGAGGCTTTTTGAAACTCTGATGCCAGAGGTTGAGATTAAAGCTTTTTCAGAAATTGATTCTTCAAAATTCGGTCGCATTTTTTTGGAAATCGGATTTGGTTCTGGAGAACATATTGCTCAGATGGCCCTGAATAATCCAAAAGATATTTTCATAGGCTGCGAGCCTTTTATTAATGGGGTTGCTTCTCTTCTTGTTAAGATCGATGAAAAGAATATTCGAAATATCAGGGTCTTAAAATCTGATGCCAGACCGTTCATAAAAAATATCCCAAATGACTTGTTGTCTGGGGTTTTTCTGTTGTTTCCAGATCCATGGCCTAAACGAAAACACATCAAAAGACGATTTTTGCAAGAAAAATCGATCGAAGATATATATAATAGGCTCAAGATTGGCGGATTTTGGAGATTGGCTTCAGATCATAAAGAGTATAAATCTTGGATCTTAAAACTCTTCAATCAGGAGAAGTTTCAGAAGATTTTCGAGATGAAAACTTTTAACAGAGAAACAAGGCCTGATGAAAAAGTTTGGCCCAAAACTCGATATGAACAGAAAGCCACCGAAGAAATCCTGTATGCAGAATGTTTAAAAAAAAGAGTATAGTTATGAAACTTGCATCGAAAATCAAAGATAAAAATAATCAGATTCTTGGCCAGAAGCTTAGAGCACGAAGAAAAGATCTGGATTTGACCCAAAGTCAGATTGCATTGGTTGTTGGATGTTCCCCTCAACAAATTCAGAAATATGAAGTTGGCAATTCGAATATTAGCATATCAGTTTTCTTGAAGATTTGTCGGGCTCTACGGATTCATCCGAATCGGTTCTTTTCAAACATATCTTTTTCAGAAGAACCTGGAACGAGCTATAATGAAGATCTCGAAAAGACCTTGGTCGCAGCGTTCAGGGCAGTTGAAAATGAGAAAGTGAGAGAACGGATTGTTAATCTTGTTGAGTCTCTGGTAGCTGTTGCTGATTTGGAAGAAACTTAACCCTGCCTTTTAAGAATTTTCCTTTGTATTCAGTAAATGGAGAGTCATAAATATAATCTGCATCGTTCCATCTGATTGCAGAAAATTGGGA
>CAJOOW010000117.1 GCA_905236375.1 uncultured Alphaproteobacteria bacterium
ATCGATCCTCAGATGCCTAACCCCGAAATGATTTGATGAGAGAAGCTTTAGTTGACTAGCCAGAACTCTGAAATTTCTTAGATCATTTTGCTGAAAATGATGCTGCGACAAGAGCATTCCTTCATGCCAATTGATATTATGAGGAATCGGAATAACCTTTTTGTTGCTCTTGACCATGAACCTAAGCAAACCAAACTTTTTGGTACTTACTTGATCATTTTATAAGATTTCAAAGATTTTTCCCACAAATTTATTAAAAATGTATTAAATTCATTCCATTTTAAAGCAGTTACACTTTTCAGCAAACTCTCTTTCCATCAGAATGCTTGTCCAACACTAATATACAAATTAAACATCGAATCGATTTTTTTACGTTTTGTATATGAGCCATCACTTTTTTTAACAGACTTTGTTTTTCTGATCTTCGTAGGAAAGGCTATATCAAGCCTGATAGGACCAAACGGAGTATAATACCTGACGCCGACCCCATAGCCGAAGAGCAATTTTTTCAAAGGATTAGTCATTTTCCTTGAATAGACATTGCCTCCCTCGAAAAAAGCAACAAGACCGACATCTTCAGAAACTCTAAATCTTGGTTCAAAACCAATTTCAAAAACCGACTCACCACCAAGAGGCTTCTTATTTTCATTCACAGGACCAAGTTTCTGATACCCGTATCCACGAATTGATCCAGCACCTCCTGAGAAGAAGAACTTGTCTCTTGGAATCTTAGTTCTTTGTTTAGTGAATATCGAACCATATTTGGAGTAGACAGCTAAAACCATCATGTTTTTGAACTCATTTTTCTTGAATGGAATATATAACGAAGCTTTGCCAGAAAAAATCGTTAAATCAGTCGTGTTGCCCATAAATGGAGTTATCATTGCTCTGCATCGAATCCCCTTTTGAGGATCTAAATATTCTTCGGTTGTATCAAAGGAAAGTCCGATTGGAATTCCGAGCGCTCTGAACTCCGTATCTTTATTTGAGATTTTATCGGTTGTTTCAGATTCTTCATAACTAAGACCAAGTCCAGTATGAAATTTCATTCCAAATGTTTGCCACAACATTGTCTCTGCGCCAATCTTATCAAGCTCGTATGATGAGACATCTTCTTTGACATAGAATGCTTGATTTGAAAGACGTTGTTTTTTATAGAACAAATCCGGGACATCATATTTAAACCTGCAATATTTGTTTTTCTTCGTCGCATCGATCGTTCCAGAAACACTTGAGCCTTTGCCGTTAATGTTATAATGTGTCCAGGAAAGCAAGATTCCAAATTTTTCAGCAGATCCATATTTTAATCCAGCAGAGACATCTCTAAGCAGCGCCTCTTCGATATCCAAAGTTATGGTTGTATGAACAATCTTTGCATCTTTGGAATCTTTAATTGGATCACTTAACTTTACGGAAATCCCTGAAAAGATTTTGCTAGACATCAAATCGTCTTTCATATTGTCAATTTTCTGTCGATCGTAAACATCTCCGTCTTTCCAAGATATTCTATTCTTGATAAAAGGCTCAAGAAGTTTTGGATCCTTTTTGGATCTTATATTTAAGATGGTTTCGTCAATAATTGTTTTTCCGTTTAAGTCAACCTTGTAAATTGCTTTTATTTTTTTTGTTTCTTTATCTCTTACAATTTCAGGATCATAAATCTTAACGAATGCGAAACCTTTATCTGCAAGAAAATTGGCAATCTTATCACAACCATCTGAAAGCTGTTTTGTATCAGTATATGAATCATAAGGTATTCCGATTAAATCAAAAACTTGACCAACTTTGAGACCTGAACGATATTCCTTTTGATCTGTGTATGTTATCAAGACGTCATCGAATTTGTACCGCTCATGAAGATTTACATCGAAAATTATTTGTTCGTTTGTTTTTTGAAGATTAACTTCAGCATCAAAATAACCAAACGATCTCAAAATTTCCTTGATTATTTTCCTATCTTTCTTCATTTTAAATTCTGCAGAAATCGAATCTTTTGCAACATCATTCCAATTTGAGATTTGAGATTTTATAAGATCGATGATTTCTTTGTTTTCAATACCATTTATGGTAGCAGCAAAACCTGACAAAGAAATAAAGAGCAGGAAAAAACAGAAATGTATAATTTTCAAAAAGTTCAAGAGATCTTTGCTTATTAAGTCTCAACTACCTATAATTCTAGCTGAATATATGAAAAATTACATTAAATTTTGGGTTAGCCTGATCAACAAGATTCTTTTTTTGATAGGTTATGTCTTCCGAAATCACTGTAGGTTCCCCTGGCGGTGTCATCAACTGTTTCCCGGTGTGAGGCCAACTTTCTAATTCATGATTTCGTCCAATCCTAAGAGTAACTTTTCTTTCGAAAAGTTTGAGATAACTTGAGAAAAATCAATCAGGGGCAGCCCTTGGATTTTTCTTTATCTTTTCTCTTTATTTTGGGTTTAGTTTTCTTCCGGATGTGTAGGAGAAAACAATTATGGTTAACATATCACCGAGTTGCCTCGGATCGGGTTTTGTCTCTTGATTTCCTATGGCGGGAAAAGACACC
>CAJOOW010000118.1 GCA_905236375.1 uncultured Alphaproteobacteria bacterium
ATTAGAAAGTTGGCCTCACACCGGCAAACAGTTGATGACACCGCCAGGGGAACCTATAGTGATTTCGGAAGACATAACCTATCAAAAAAACGAATTAAAAACCAGGCTAGACTTTCGTATGTTTTTCTTTTATAATCGCGTAGTTGTGTTAGGAGAAAAAATTTATGAATTTCGATATTTTAGGACTCGGAGTTATTCAAGGGGTTTCTGAAATCCTGCCGATAAGCTCGTCTGTAAATCTTTACCTGTTTTCAAAAATCTTCGCAATTTCAGAATTTTCATTCTCGTTAAAAATAGCACTTCATGCCGGAAGCCTTATCACACTTCTGATTTATTTTAAAAGAGAAATTGCAGATATTCTGAAAGCCATTTTTGGAAAGAGATCATTATCGGACACGTATTTTTGGCCGCTTTTCTTGGGAACAATTCCTGTTGTCATTTTTGGATTTTTTGCAAGAGACTTTGTAAAAGAATTTGAATCCCCGAAAATTATGGGAATTTTCTGCATAATCTTTGGAATAGCCTTAACTCTGTTCGATAAATTATCGGCGAAATCAAGACCAGGGAAACACCAATTATCAAAAGCCAAGGCATTAATTATTGGTTGCTGCCAAACGATCTCTATCTTTCCAGGAGTTAGCCGGCTTGGAATTTGTATAACAGCATCGAGAATGTTAGCTATCGACAGAAAAAGCGCTATCAATTTCTCCTTGATGTTGGCAATCCCAAGCATTTGCGGATCCTTGTTTTTGGAAATCGTTGAATGTTTTAAAACATCAAGTTTTGCTCCTTTTTCAAATGATTCCCTTTTCGGAATTTTTCTCACAGCAATTGTTGGGTTAATTACGATTATTCCATGTATAAGATTTATGGAAAAGCAAGGTTTCTTAGCCATAGCTGTTTATCGAATAATTATTGGAATTGCAATTTTCCTTATCTGAGAAAAGTCGAATCTAATTGAACAATAATCTTATAACTGCTAGAATAAGCTTGTTCTAAGAGACTTCGATAAAGACACAATGGAACAGTTAAAAAACGCGAAAATAGTTGCAACTCTTGGCCCGGCGAGCAGTAGTAATGAGATGATTAGAAAGCTAGCGATTGCTGGAGTTAATGTTTTTAGATTAAATTTCTCTCATGGAACTCACGAAACCCATATACAGAACGCTGCAACGATAAGAAGGATTGAGCAAGAATTAAATACTCCCCTAGCTATTATGATGGATTTACAAGGCCCTAAAATAAGAATTGGGGTCTTTGAAGATGGAAGCGTTTCACTTAAGCAAGGCGCTAAATTCATTTTAGACATGGAAAAAGACTTTGGAAATTCTAGAAGAATCTGTTTGCCACATCCCGAAATTTTCAATGCATTGAAAGAAGGAACAGAACTCCTCCTGGATGATGGAAAGATTAGGCTCAGAATTGAAGAGAACAATGGAAAGGAAATAACAACGGAAGTTATCGATGGTGGGATCCTCTCGAATAAGAAAGGAGTTAATATCCCAAATATCATCCTTCCGATTACGGCCCTGACAGAAAAAGACAAAAAAGATATAGCAATAGCAGATGAGATAAGTGCCGATTGGATCGCGATATCATTTGTTCAAACAGCGGATGATGTTTCTTATGCCAGAAGTTTTGCAAATTCAGATGTTGGAATTTTAGCAAAGATCGAAAAACCATCTGCCGTTGAATGCATAGATTCAATTTTGGATGTTTCTGACGCAATCATGGTTGCCCGCGGGGATCTTGGAGTTGAGCTTCCATTTGAATCGATCCCAGGAATCCAAAGAAGACTAATAAACAAAGCCAGGCAGCATAGAAAACCGGTTGTCGTTGCAACTCAAATGCTTGAATCAATGATTTCTTGTCATGTTCCAACAAGAGCAGAAGTTTCAGATGTTTCATGCGCCGTCGCTGAAGGTGCTGATGCTGTAATGCTCTCTGCAGAAACTGCAAGCGGTGATTTTCCAGAAGAATCTGTTAAAGTAATGGCAAAAACCATCCGAAAAACAGAACAAGATAATTTGAATTTTTTTGATAAAGATTTTGAAAATCTCACAGCGTTTTCTGAATCAGTCGCAAAAACAGTTGATAAAGAAAACATCAGTTTTATAGCTGCCTTCACTGAATCCGGAAGATGCGCAATTAATGTTTCGAACAGTCGACCGAACGCGAAAATCGTTGCGTTAACGCCTAATTTAAAAACTTTAAGAAAACTTTCTTTGGTTTGGGGAATCAGAGCTGTTTTGGTTGACGAAGTTTTCAGTTTCGCTCAAATGACTCAAATAACTCAAAAAACAATTTGCAAAAACTTTGAAGTTGAAGATGGAACTAAAGTCGCAATTATAGCAGGAATTCCATTTAGAGCCTCTGGACAAACCAACTTAATGCACATTTATAAGATCGATAAAGAAATCAAGGACGAAGAGTAACCAGCACTTGTTAATCTGAAGAGGCAAAAATCTGATATGTTTGCATTCAGCCCTTTTTCCCAAGATTCAAATTTGTTATTAGCCGCTTAGCCAATGATTCGTTAATTCTCATTGCCAGTTCCGGACATTTTTTAATGACCTTCTTGACAATCGAATTATCAACTTCAAAAAGAACAACATCTGTTCGAGCTTTGACGACAACATCTCTTCCCTTTGAAACTGGCAGATCTTTCTCAGTAAAATAGTCGCAATCAACAAGACAGATAATTTTATGATTTGTTAAATGCTTTATTTCGCCTGTCAATTCATCTTTACGTAACGTGGGATCCTTGATATCAATATCAACTATTCCTTCGGCAATTATAAAAATTCCATCAGGTTTTGTGTTACGCTTGGCAATTGTTTGCCCTGTCTTGAATTTACGCAATTTCATAGCATCTGAAAATTCTTGTTTGGTTTTTTCATCGCAATTATCAAGAAGTCGCATCATTTCAAGAGTATCCTTTGCTGATATTTCGGAAATGCGCCGATTATCGTTTGCTTCGATCTTTGTTAATTCCGGATTTTGAATGAACTTAATAGCTCCATCGATTTGGCAGATTTTCAAATCAAAACGATTCAAATAATCAGAAATATTTTGAATCACAAAGTGCCTTATCTCAGGAAGTTTGTCCAAATCAGCGACGCTAAAATGAACTTCATAAACTATCCCGTTTTCCTGAAGAGCTTTTGCAAAAACTTTAACATCATAATCAAAAATTCCAGGAGAATTAAGCGTTGCAGCAAGGAGAATCCTCTGGCCTTTGGCAACAGGAACTTTGTGTTCTAGAGCTATTTCAATGCTTTTGTAAAATCTTCTTTCAGGTTTGCTTAGGTTAATCATCATATCACTGCTTAATGTTCTGTTATTTGTGAAAAGAGTTGTGTTATCAGGAAGAAGAATTTCGATTCCCATCATATTCATATTGACTATCTTCCCGATAGTTCCATTGCTAAATTTGATCCAATCCCCCAATTCAAAATTTGCTTTTAGATCTACTGAAACTCCTTGGATGAACTCAGCGATAACATCTTTTGCAGCGAATCCAATAATTGCCCAGGATCCTATAAAAAATGCGATGATACTATCGATCGTTCGTTCATAAACGCCAGTAATTATAATGATCAAAGCTATGAAATAAATTATCCCGAAAATGATATCTTTGACAATATTTGGTAGAACTTTTCCACGCTTTGTATTGATAGGATCGAGAAAAAGAGTATCTATGAGTTTTGTTAAAAGCCAAGCCGCAAGGAGCAAAATACCAGATCGCAAAACTTTTTCTGTTTGATAAGCTGATCCTGAATTTTCACCTGTTATATTCCCAATAATGATAAAGAGAAAAACCAACAAAACAATAAGAGTCAGAATAACACTGCTACGTTTTAAGATGCTTTCTTTTTCAGATAAAACTCCAGCTTTCCAAAAGCGAAACATAATTCTTGTCCTCCATCAACTTCTCCTGAAGTGGGAGAATATAACTTTTAGCTAAAGAGAGCAAGAGAAAAAATATAACAATGTCCAGTTACGTCTGGCATCTCAAGTTCTCAGATGATCAAATTCTCTCGAATATCCTATTATTCAACGTTTTGTTTTGTTTGACCTCCATCCGCTTTGACGTGATCAAAAATCGACTGATCTTTTTCGGATTTGAGGCAATCGGATACTATATCACAAGTGCGATTTATCAAAGTTTCAAGAGATGAGATATATTCTTTCCATTCCTTTGATCTTTTCTGGAGGAAGTCTAATTGAGACATCGTTGTCTTTTTTGCGTTTTCAAAGAAGGTTATAGTATTTTTAGGGGTTTGATCAGATTTTATTGCAACATCAAAATCGGAAATGAGTTTTTGCAGTGGATATATTGCATTTTCAAAAGATCTTAAAAAAGCAGCCTGATTTAATTTTTCATGTTTTTCTTTAAGATTGCTTAAAATATTGCTCATTAAGTGAAAGGCATAATAACTTGGAATATTTGGCTTATCCTCAAAATTTGATTTAGCAGCATCGATAAAGATGTTTTTCACAGCAAGTTGAAGAGGCTCAGAAGAATATCTCAATGCTGGTTCGATTTTATTCCACAAATTTTCGGCATCCTTTTGAGTCAGTATCTTGATATTATCAAGTTCTTGCAAGGTTTCAATTATCCCAGAAACATTGTCAGATATCATATCAAAGCATCTTAAAAAAATCACAAGTTCTTGAATCTTTGGCAGAATTTCATCATAAGCATCATTAATAGCTTTAATGGCCTTTTCAGCAGATTCTACAGAATTAGATTCATGAAACATCGCCTTTCGCTCTGGAACCGCCTTGGAAATCATGTCAATAGCCATTTTAAAATCCGCCGGCCTTCCTGATAACACATCACGTCTGTTTTCTAACTCCTCTCTGAGTGAATTGCGCACAGACTCTATTATGCTAAAGTTTTTTCTATCAAAAACCTTTTCATCCTTAGAATCTTGAGCTTTTTCCCCATCTGCCTGCTCTTTGAATTTCATAACTTCTTGAAATTGCTTGTATTCCTCCGATGCTTCCGCTTTTTTAGACGATTGTGAAAATGCAAGCGAAGCACAAAAAAGGCTCATTATTGTTAGAATATATAAATGCGAACTTTTCATTAGCTGATCGATTTCCTACATCACTTTTCTTAAACATATCATAAATTTATTAAAAATCTATTAATGCTAATCAAATTTTAAAATTTTGTTGTGATAGTATTTTTGGTTTCAAGAAACTTTCTTTGAAAAAAGATTATATAAGATCAATCCGATAACACCGCAAGTGATGCAGGCATCTGCAAAATTGAATGCTGGCCAATGAAAATTTTTATAATAAACATCAATGAAATCTATAACTGCTCCGTGCAAAAAGCGATCTAAAAGGTTTCCGACAGCTCCACCAATAAGAATTATACATAGAACCTTTTCAAAGACAGTCTTTAATTTTGAAAAAACAAAGGATATAAAGATAATGCAACAAATAGTAAGAATTATTATGAGATAATATTGCATCGCATTGCTTGGGCTTAAAAGCCCAAAACTTGTTCCAAAATTAAATGTCAAAAGAAGATTTATTGAAGGACAAACGTTGATTACCGTGCCAGTGGGGATGAATGCTAGTGCCGAAAATTTCATTGCTTGATCAAAGATTATTATGAACAAGCATAGCATTATATAAAACATATTCAGTTTGTTTGTGCTTTTCATTTTATTCCTCTTATCAGATCTATAACCTTTGTCTTTGTCAATATCGTTGGCAGAATTTCAAACTCAGAACTATGTCCAGGATAATATACATATAACGGCACCGCAACAGAATCGTATTTTTCCATTAGTTTTGTTATCTTATCATCTTGATTTGTCCAATCGCATTTTATAGCAACTACATTATTTTCTTCGAATGCTTTTATAACTTCCGGATCTGAAAAAATCCTTTGATTATATTGACAATTTAAGCACCATGTCGCTGTGAAGTTTAAAAAAATCGGTTGCTGTTTTTCTTGTGCCTCTTCAAATAATTCATCGGAATAGGAGATCCAGCCAATTTTTTGTTCTTCGAGCTGAATTATGGTTTTAGAAAATCCAACAGCAGTTAATACAACCATGCCCATAAGCGTTACAATCTTGAATTTCTTATTCTTTTGAAAATGAGTTAATAACCAAAAGCAAAATACTAATGTTATCGAAATAACTAACAGGGTTATCACATTTGCGTTTGGAATTTGCTTAAGTAGTATAGCAAATGGCCACACGCATGATAGTAACATTGCATATCCCATAACGTTTTTGAATACATTTAACCAATTTCCAGGGGTTGGAAATTTACGAACTATTCCAGGGAAAATTGTTATCAGCAGAAAAGGCATCGCCAGTCCCAAACATAATGATAGAAGAATAAAAGATGATTGTATGAAATTTCCATAGAGAATTGCCCCTGCCAGAGCAACTCCAGCAAATGGGCCTACACAAGATGATGATGCAATCCCACTAAAAATCCCGGATATATATGAAGTTACATAATAATTTTGCCCATTAGTTTTTCGCACATTCAAACTGGGCATCTTGAATTGATATATCTCAAGAAAGTGAATCGCACAAACGAGGAAAACCAATAGTAAAGCAAAAACAAAACTAGGATTTTGCATATAGAATCCCCAGCCAATTCCTGGAAATCTACTTTTGAAAAAACAGAGAATTGATCCTAGTGTTAAAAATACTGTGAATATGCCTCCTGAAAACGCCAAAGCTTGCATTCTTATACTTTTAGATTTCTGATGCGCTATCTTTGCAATTGTAAAAATCTTTAGAGATATTATGGGGAAGACACATGGCATAAAATTTAAAATCAAACCA
>CAJOOW010000119.1 GCA_905236375.1 uncultured Alphaproteobacteria bacterium
ATACTACATGAAAGAAACGGGGAATAGTTCAGAAGAATATATGAAACTAATCGAAAAATCTAATTTGCAGTTTTATCAAAATCAGGAAGAACTTTTAGAAAATAACCTAAACTATTCCAAAACTCGATATAGTATTATTGTTTCAGGTTTGAAAAAACTACTTGAAAATAATAAGCCATATGAAAAATTGGCTTTTTTTCTTTGTCTTCTAGATTCGCTGGGAATTTCAAAAGAATATTTTTATAAAATTTCTGATCCATTCACTGCAGATAAATTCATTTATGATCTTAAAAAATATTCCATCATAACAGAACAAAATGGCATCGTTTCAATTCATAGACTGAGTCAAGATATTAGCTTTAGATATTTAATAAGCACAATTCCAGAAAACGAGATAGCAAAATTTTTAGATGAAATTATTAATAACTTTTGTGTTTATAAAGATCTTGGCTGGTTTCTCTATGAAAGTAATAAACGAGAAATGAGAGTTTCAGATTTAAATGATCTTTATATACATTATATTGCATTATTGAAAAGCATTGAAAAGCTGCCCTTAGATACATTGATAAAAGATAAAATTAAGACAAAAGTTCTCTTGGCGATTTTGCACGCTTCGAAATACGTTGTTTCTTCGCAAAAAATTATGGAACAAGCGATAAAAATAATTGCAAACAATGAAAAGTTTCATGTTCTAGATGACCTAGATTTGGCTGTTGTTTATGAAATATTGGGTAGAAAGAGCATAAGACTTGAAAATAAAACGGCTTTGAAATGCTTTAAAAAGTGTTTGGAATTATGTAAGAATACGAAAGGAGCAAGATGCCTTGAATCTGTTTGTTTGGCCGATTATGCAAAAGCACTATGTAGCAATGGAGAAAGCATAGAAGTCATCAAAGAGCTTTTGAACAGGGCAATTGCAATCCTGTCTCCAGCTGATTGCTTTTGGAAAAAACAAACAGGGGTTACAGTTTTTACAAGATATCAGCAATGTCTTAGTGGATATTATGTTTCATCGAAACAGCTGATGGATATTATATTTCTTGGGAATAAACTTTTAAAAGAATTTAAAGCTGACAATTTTTTCTATAAAAAGAAAGATTACAAAGGAGATGATGAACTTTCGATTTTTATGATCAGACGCAATATGGCCGCGGCATATAATCGAATGGGATTGACTATTGAATCCTCAGAAAACATTAGAGAAGCGCAATTTTTCTTGGATAATTTTTCAAAGAAAGATTCCTCAATTGCAAGGCATCAGGGCATTCTATACCTTGATTTGGGGCGTAATTTACTGGAACAAGGGAAAGCATCTGAGGCCATTAAAATTTTAAATAAAGCTATTCATCTTAAGGAAACAGCTATGAGTCGAGGCGGTGTGGCGATGGGATGTTTGTTTAGAGCCGAAAGTTATATTCTTTTAAGGAAATATAAAGAAGCTCTAAAGGATTGTGAGAAATTTTCAGATTTACAAATTCAAAAGAAAGGCAATGAAAATAATTCCGACAAGATATCAAGGGCTTTGAATGCGTTTAATTATGCTGTTATATACCATAAATTGAATGATGCTGATTCTTCTTTAGAAAATATTTCAGAATTCTTCAAAATAATTAAAAACATTTGCGAGAAAATTTTAAACAAGCAGATCCATTCAGAATTCATAGAACAACAAATATTTGAATGCGATAAAAGCATGGGAAAAAATTTTACTCGGGCAAAAATAATTTTAAAAGCAATCTTTGGAGAAAATCATCCAATGGTGAAAGAGTATTTTGAGAAAGTGTTGTAAATATCCTATCTACTTTTTATAACGCACTTTTGAACAAGGTAAGTAATTTTTGCGTAGATCAGAAAACATTTTTGCATATATCAGAACCCGGCATGTGTGAATATTATGCAATCAAAATGTTTTTTTAAGGAGTCAAATATGACTTATCAAAACCTAACAAGCAAGGGAGGAAACGCATTAAGAACAATCATGCTTATTCTGGCACTATGCATATTAAATCTTGCATATTCAACGAATTTGGAAATGCGAGTTTATAATGTCGGACAAGCTAATTTCATAGTTTTAAAACATGGTGATCATGCTCTAATTGCTGATTGTGGGACAGCATCTAATGAGAGTTGGAAAAATATGCATGGAAATCTTTCAAAATTTCTAAAATCCACCAAAAAGATATCTGTTCTTATAACACACCAACATGATGATCACTATAATAGATTAAATGAACTATTTGATTTAATTAATTTGAAAGAAAATCCAGATAAATTAGACAGGATCATTGTTGGAGGAAATTCTAACGAACTGGGAACCCATATAAGATTAAGCGATGAAAACAAAGGGAAAATCTATTTTTGCGGATATGAAAAGCAGAATTTGAAAGTTGATATAAATACGAAAATATCAAATCTCTTAGGGGAAAAAGTTAAAACAAAGTTTCTGTTGCCTACGATTCATGATGGTATTACCACAAACCAACAAAATGAGGCCCACTTTCAGAATCTTGTTTTAAAAGTTTCTTATGGTGGAAGAAACATTTTGTTAACTGGTGATGCTAATGAAAAATTGATATCATGCTTTTCAAAAGAACAATTGCAAGATGTCGATGTTTTAATATTTCCACATCATGGAAGCGATGCAAGTGGACGAGCAGCATTATTTGAAAAGATTCAGAATTGTTGTTTGGGAATAATATCAAGTGATCCAAATGGGAAGGATAGCTTACTAAGACAAATACATGATGAAAATGTGGTAATAGAAAAAGGAAGTCATGTTAAAAAACACAATTTAACGATAAAAAAAGACGGGACGATTTCACGTATAAAAAATTCGAAAGATCCAATTTTCTTAACATCAGAATCAGATATATGCTTTAACATCTTTTTTTCTTCCAAGG
>CAJOOW010000120.1 GCA_905236375.1 uncultured Alphaproteobacteria bacterium
AGTATTAATATCCTTGATGATTCAATTGATTAAACGTGACAAATGATAGTTAAATTGAAAGGAGACAATGTGGTTATGGCTACTGAATCAACATTAATTAAAGAATACTGTTTGGCAAATGAAGGTGGTGTATTTGATATTAGTTATATCGCACCAAAAGTATTTCCAAACATCTCAAATGATAATATTAGACAAGTGTGCAGGCGTTTAACTAAAAACGGCTTACTTAAACATATTTCAAAGGGATTTTACTTAATAGGTGAATCTGAATTGTCGGACGAGGAAAGACTCACCAATTATTTTCTCTATGAGGGAAAAGTTAGAGTTGGAATGTTTACAGGTGAATCGCTGTTCTATGAATTAGGATTAATAGATAAAAAACCTGAAATAATCACTATGCGTTCCAGCAAGGTTAATAAAGAGGAGCGTATTGGCAATATTATCGTAGAAAAAGCTAGAACCCCATATGCTAGTGGAGACTTAAAGACATATGAATTATCTATTCTTATGGAGTTGCTATTGAACGAGCATTTAGCGAACTATTCTAATCTAACTAAGTATACAGAATTAAGAGATAGTTTGGCTGACTCATATAGCGATAAGGCAGCCGCACTTCTTTGTGGTGATTTCCATAGAATGGCTTATATAAAACTTGCTTTTTTCCTTAATGATATGGATATATCTAATCAGGCGGAAAAAATCGGTGTGGAAGGACCTTGGAATTTGCTTATATAAAACCTACTCCTCTTTCAAGAGATATGCTAAAACATACCACAACTATATGTTAGTTTATTACATCAGCGTTGAAAGAGGTGCCAAAAGAGTAACAACAGAACAATATCTAGCGATTAGGAAGTTTATGCTTGCTGACGCTAGATTTTTTAGTATTTTGACTGATTCAGAAAAGATGGCGATTTCACTAATGAAAGATGACTATGATTTAGAACAATATGATAATTCTTATCTGAGATCTGCTTATCAAAAATATCTAGATGTCTTTTTTTATCATCAAAAGATTCATGGTTGTTTTGATAAAGAAAAGCTTGGGCTTCTTCTTGAAAAGATTAGAAAAGATAATGGTGTAACAAAAGATAGAATAGCGAAAGAATTCGGAATAAGCACTAGAACGATTCAAAGAATCGAAAATGGTGATGTCTTACCATCAATTGATTATCTTTACTTATTTTGTTACGAATTTGACAAATCAATTGATGAATTAATTAAATATGCATTAATTGATTAGTGCAATTGTGATTGGAATACTTCTTTGATATAATTCAAAGAGTTATGGGTTCCAAAGCTTTTTCTGTATCGGAGCATTTTATTCTTGAGCTATTTCCTGTAGGCTCGTCATTTTCTTATAAAGGGAATGTTTTTGTCGTTGATAAATCTGGAAAACCAACATGTGATAAAGGCGAGCCAAAAACCGATATTTATATCAGAGCTTATGATAGCAACGGAAACAAGAAGGAATTTAAAATATCGTACAAGCAAGATAATGCTGATTTTCTAGAAAATAAAACAAACGCTGAAAGAGCGGAACAAATATTCGGTGAAAACTGGTCTGAAATTATTTCAGAAGCCACCAAAGAGATAGAAGATTCTTTCTATCATAGACCAACAATTTATAAGAAAGCATCTGGCAAAACAGAAGAAGGATGCATTACTTTAGGCTGGAAATATGAACTACTTAACAAAAAGAGTGGTGACTTATCCGCTGAAGTTTTACTAACTGACGAACAAACAATAGATGTTTATGCCGGAACTCATTTGGATCAAAAGAAAAAACATGCAAAAGTTGGTAACGAAATTATATATGACTCAGGTGTGGCTAACTTTTTGTTGTTTAAAAATGTGGATAATCTGCATAGTGCTCAAGATGTCATTGATAACATTGTTCCAATTGAAGAATATGTAAGAAACGAGCAGCCGAAAATCTATTTTGCCTGCAAAGCACTAAATTATAGAACAAAAAGAGTTGACGAAAATGGTAATCTTGATCCTAAATATGATGGTAATAGACCACTTTCAGTTTATATTGAATGGTCAAAAAAAGATGATGTCCTCCATGCAGACTTTGTGTTTGATAGGCCATTAGAAAATGGTGGTGACTACGCATTTGACCAACTGTGGAAGGCGCTCCATGAGATGGGAATCACAACTACAGACGACATTGACGAAAACAACGTTGACGACTCTGTAAATATATTAAAATAACATTGATTAAATTTATGAATAAATTTAAAATATAAGAGGAGGTGCATTATGGCGGATACAAAAAGAACATTTCATTCAAGCATGATCCTCTCTTCTGATGAAGTTAAAGAAATTTTATTAAAGAAGATAGATGAAGAAAATGAAAAACTAAAAACTAATATTGCAGAAGACTTATCTACTGTTACTTTTAAATATGATGAGAACAAAATTAATACTCTTTCTCTCTTTTCTGGTTGTGGTGGATTAGATTTAGGCTTTGAACTTGCTGGTTTAGCTTTGGCTATAGGTGAAGAGAAGGCTTTGAAAGCGTTTAAAGATAAAGAAAAATATTTCAAAGAAAGAAAACATAGCTTAGTTCATTATTTTTATTCAAACGATATATTTGCTGAAGCAAGTGAGTCATATAAAACTAACTTTTTAAACGATATATATTTAGATTCAACAGATATTCGTAAAATATCAAATTTCCCAAAAGCCGATATTGTTTTGGGTGGTTTCCCATGTCCTGGTTTTTCTGAAGCTGGACCAAGACTTGTTGATGACGAAAGAAACTTCTTATATTTGCATTTTATTAGATGCTTACTTCAGTCAAAACCAAAGGTTTTTGTAGCTGAAAATGTAAAAGGAATGCTCACATTAGGCAATGGTGAAGTGTTTAGACAAATTGTTGAAGATTTTGGCGCTGCCGGATATGTGATTCATCACAAACTTCTAGATGCTTCTCACTATGATGTACCCGAAATAAGAGAAAGAGTTATCCTTGTTGGAATTAGAACAGATTTGGTTGACACTTTCGATTATCCAGAAGAAACAAGAGGAAATGGTAAACTTCCGGTTTTAACTTTAAAAGATGCGATTTGGGACTTGAAAGATAATCCGGGAGAATATTTCGAGGGTGATTATTCTTCTATCTTCATGTCAAGAAACAGAAAAAAATCATGGGATGAACCTAGTTTTACAATTCAAGCATCAGGAAGACAAGCTCCAATACATCCAGATGGTCTACCTATGATTCATGTTGGAAAAGATCACTATGAGTTTTCTAACGGTAAAGAAAATGAAAGAAGATTATCTATTAGAGAAATAGCTAGAATTCAAACATTCCCAGATTGGTTCTATTTTTCCAAGGGTTCAAGCAATAAAAATAACAACGCAAAAATTGACTTAGTTTATAAGCAAATTGGAAACGCTGTACCAGTAATGCTTGCATACAATGTTGGTAAAGCTGTCATTAGTGCGTATTTAAAAGCTGAGAAAAAATAATGGAAAAGAAACAGCGAATCAAAATATCACAAGACCGAACAAAAATATGCAAGTACTGCATTGGAGATTTGGTTGTGGTTACATTCAATAAGTATGGCAAACATACATTTATCGGAGAAGTGGAAGAAGTCGCAGAAAACATGCATGACTTGGAAGGCATATGGATTTCAGTTCTTCCAGTGAAAGAATTCAATAGTGATGAAACCGCAAAAAGAATGATTCGCGAACAAATAAGATGCATGGTTCCTTTGAAAGACATTAGAGACTTACCAAATTAACTAAAAAATGGTACCGGTTCCACTTTTCAAAAATCGGTTCCACTTTTCAAAAATCGGTTCCTTGTATTAAAATAGGTATACTTAGACAGATATGTTAAGTTAAATTACGGCAAAACCTGTCGCAATTTTTTATTATCGAAACGTAGTGAGATAAAAACTGGGTG
>CAJOOW010000121.1 GCA_905236375.1 uncultured Alphaproteobacteria bacterium
CCCAATCATTTTCAGCAATTTGATCAATTGAGTTTACATATACCCAATCTTCAAACGAACTTACATGTGCTCCGATGTCAGATCCTTTTTTTACAGAAGGTCGCGGTTCGGCATATTCAAACCAATCCAAACAGATATTTCCAAAAGATTTTATGTCAAAATTCTGAAATTGCACATTTTTTCTTTGAGTTTCCTTAGAAAGAGAAGCTGCAATTCGTCTATTCCAAATACCTTGTAGTCTTTTTAATTCCTCATTTTTGGCTTGAGGGGTATTGAAATTTTTATGCGCTTCATTCAATATCGCGTCATATATTTCATTAATATCATCATTTGTTTTAAATTTCACACACGTTTCAAAAAGACCTGATTCATCCCCCAGTAAGCCATTCTTGGATAAATTTGCACTTCCTACAATGGAATAATCTGGTCCTATATAAATTTTTGCATGAAGTCGTTTCAAAAAATGAACTCTTTCCCATCCAATCTTTTCAACAATAGCCCTAATTGCTTTTGGATTACTACCTTCTGTAGGCGATACAACAATAGATTCTAACCCTTTTAAAGTTTCATCATTTAAATAGTTATTCCAATCTTCACCAACAAAAGCAACAGCAATCTTTTTAGGCGTAATATCTTGAATAACTTGTGCGATTTTATTACCAGAAATAACTTTCATACTTTAACACCTTTTAATGTAACAGCCTTTTCATACAATTATTTTTTTTCGCAAATTATACATAGCTTAGACACAAAAAACTCTTAAAACATCTCCCGCAAGTTTTTTTTCGGAATGTAATCTGCTATATTTTTGATTTCAAACATATTATAGAAATCATTATTTCGTTGAAATAATTCATTGGCAACATCATCGGGAACCACTAAATAAAAATCCTTCCTTGAACGTGTTATTGCGACATAAGCGATTCTCTTTTCCTCTTCATCTGCTGAGTTTGTACTCCACCAAACATCCGATGGGCTCCGACTCTTCCCTCTTCCAACAGGGGGTATCACTAAAACCGTAGCATCGTGCGTTTCTCCTTTAACAGAATGGATTGTTTGAAGGGTATTTTCATCAATTTTTTTTCTTATTGAAGGGAAAAAAATACTCATTTGAACGTCTCTATCGTTCTTTTTTCTTTTTTTTGCATCTTTACATGCCGTTGGTTTCAATGTCTTTATTTTGAATGTAGAGAGAAAAGAGCTGTTCTTGATAACTTCTTCGATCTTCACCCCCGCCTCTTTTTGCCATTCTTCGTATGTAAGAGAATCGTTTATTCTTGCGCAATTTAGTAAGCACGATACAATTAAATGCTTCCATTCTTCATTTGAAATTTTTTTCTTTTCAAGATCATCATCGGTAATTCCCTCGTATTGAAATAGCCATAGTGAAATACAAGCTTCTGCCAAGCCATAGGCTTTTATATTGTTTCCACGATAAAATGCTTGAATAGCTGAGCTCATATGAGTTAAGGCAGGACACCCCAATTTTGAAGGCTCTTTGTTTTTATCATTCCTTAATTTATAGACTGTTTTATTTAATCGTGTAACGAATTTAATTTTCTTTCCCTTATATGCATCATTCAATTTTGAAATTAATTCTGGGATGTCTTTTTCAAAATCAGAGTAAATAACTAATGTATTTTTTCCCAAAACATCTCCATTATCTTTTATGGAGTTGACAATTAAATTGTTTGCGAGAGAAGTAATATTCTTTGGACAACGACGGCTCGTTTCTAAAGGAATTTCAGATCCTATTGATTGAAATGTATTAAATAATTGAGGCGTAGCCCCATTAAATTCATAAATTGCTTGATTTGGATCTCCAACCAACAAGGCTTTTATGCCAATTGATTGTTGCAATAATTGCAGAACTGTTTTCCCGGCAAAAAATCCCGTATCCTGCATTTCATCAACAACCAGAAAAGGAAATCTTTTCCCTAATAGGGCTGAAATGTGTATTCCAAATCTAACATCAGAAAGAATTCGATAGGAACAAAGAGCTACATCAGCATGAGTCATCCAACCACTTTTTTGTATAAATTCCCTTTTTTTATTACGAACCCAATCAAATGGGCCTCCAGAAATAATTTCAAAATCTTGACCATAATTGTTCTTATAAGTCAAAATTTCATTTCCAAAACAATCTAAGCCATTATAGGTAATTTTTAATAAATTATATTTATTTTTAGATACTTCTAAGGCAGAACCGTCTGGCATTTTCGTCCATTTTTCAACACCACTTTCCGCAGGAACAAGTCTTGGTGAAGTGTAATTTGGATGGATTTTTTTCCAAAAAGGTTTTACAATATATTTAAAAAGAAATGAATCCAAAGTTCCCACAAAATGAGGAGAATCTATTTCATAACCTACTGCTTTGCGAATCTCTTCTCCACCAACCCTAGTAAAAGAAAGAGCAGCAATGCCTCCGGAAGATGACCATTTTCCTATTTCTCTACGAATAATCTCCCCAACGAGCCAGGTTTTGCCGCTTCCTGGAGCAGCACGAACAAGTCTAACACGACTTGAGTCATTTAAAATTGCTAATTGTTCCTCGCTAGGATTAGGCATACTACACATTACCCAATATTATCAATTACATGTTTTATAGCGTTGCGAATGTATTTGGGAATCCCAAATTTATAAACATACTGCTTTCCGTTCTTTTCCTCAAGAAGATCTGCTAAATTATGTGCTAAATACCCTTTCCCATAATATTCATCTTGTAAACAAACTGTTTGCCACACCCTTAAGGCCCTACTTTCGAGGCCATTAATTTCGTTAATAACAGTTTCATTGAGAATGCGTGGTGAACCAAATAAACTCCATGCCTTGGCAATAACTAAAGCATTTTGGGGGCCTGCCAAAGCTAAATCATACTCTAGTGTTATTTTTGATTTGTAGACATTCACGTTTGTACTATCGGCAAATGCGGCTTCTAATTTTTTTGTTCTTGAAGAAACAACATCATCACCTAATTTGTCCCATGCAATATAGGCTTCATTCCATTTTTTTTCTTTTTCATCTTTATATGAAACATGTGGGTCAGAATCTGTAATTATGGAAACAGGAATGTCAAATTCATTTGAATTAAATAGGAACTTAAATAATTCAAAAGAAACTCCGTTAATGGGAATTACCGAAATTTGCTTTTTCCTTAAATCAAACCCCATTCTCTCTGATAAAATTGGAATAAGCAAGGATTCAGATATACCTTCCACTAAAACAACACCTTTTGCAAAATAAAGTGTTGACTTTGTAATATCCATTAAACGTTTAAACTGACGTTGTAATCGAATGTCAAATTCAGGATTTGCTAACGCCACTTTTAATGCATTACAACATATGTTCCTATTCTTTTTAAATAATAGGAACATATTATCTAAAGGAATATCATTTACTAGAGTTGGAGAATGTGTGGTAATAAAAGTTTGAGGTTTTTCATCTATAGACAGATTATGTGAAAAATATCTTGATAAAGCCAAAACCATTTGAGGATGTAGGTGTGCTTCAGGCTCCTCTATCAGCAATATAGGACATTCATCATTTTTTATCGATTTTAAATACTGTAAAATGACAGCCATGAACAGCAAATTATTTGAACCCAAGCCATTTGAAGATAAATCATTGACAGGATTCCCGTCTAATTGTATTTGCAAGGTTTTTAATATTCTATAAAAGTCAGCATCCGCAGCCACAATTTTAGAAGTGTTATTTTCTGCATCCGCAACACTTTTTGTAATGGAATTAATTCCAGTCACAATATCTGAAATGAGTTGTTTCTCAGACAATTGAACATTTGATGCGGAAAAAATACCCTCAACATCTTTTTCATCATCTTCTGTCGCAAGATTCTTCAATAGTGTTGCAAGCTGGCTTTTATTGCCGGATGTCAAGGCTGTTTCTGCATCTCGCAATGCGGGCAAATAAATTACGGAAAATAAGTCCATAATTTTTTGCGGGATTTCCGACATCTCAGGACCTTCTGGACCTCCGATTCGTCTGACAGAGAACCGTTTTGCTTTTTGAGGCCAGGAAACACGATAAATTATTCTTGCAATAGATTTATTTGGTTCAGCCAAGTCAAAATCAACAATTTCAAAGAATTTCGTTCGCTGATTATCGTTCAAACAAGAAAATTCCATTTTTATTTCAAAAAATTCTGAACGTTCCGAATCAGACGTTTCCTTAAAAAAATCATCTTCAGTTATCCAAATGGGATTTGGATTATTCATGGGCATATTTAACGCCAATCTAATTGCATCAATAACCGAACTTTTCCCAGTATTATTTTTACCAACAAAAACATTCAAATCCTTTTGAAAATGAATTTCTAGACATTTGATACTGCGAAAATTTGTAATCGAAAGCTTTGAAAGGAACATTTTAATTTGACTCCATATTTAATGAAGCGTTTGCATATTGCTGTAGCCAAAAAGCATGTTTAAGTCCTAATGTATAAAGATCTTCTTTTGACGAATACTTTGACTTCTCTCGAATTTCCTTAATCGTATTCAGTGCAACATCTTTTACGTTGTCCAAAGCAGCCCTTATTGATGTTTCATCCACCTTTTCAATAATACTTTTAGGAATCAAATGTGCCATAAGTCGATGTTGTTCGTACCCCTTTTTTGCTCCAGGCATGGTGCTATAATCTGATATCAAAAAATGTTCTCTCGCCGTATTGAAAAGTTTTTCTAATTGTTCGGTATTTAAAACAACAAAACCATTCTCTACGGGTAATTCACCGACTGGAATCTGGCAATCTTCAACAAAGAGTAAACAACCGTCATCTTTTAGCAACGACTTTATGTTTCTCATAACACCCAGCCATTTCGTTACATCTATTTCATGTAATACATTGCATAAGATAACGATGTCAAAATAGGATTTTTTGTTATTAAGCAATTCGTTTTCATTGGAAATAAAACGATTAGAACATTCATTGTCATAAAATTGTTTAATACTCGACAAGCAATATTTTTCATCTTCTGCTGATGGGCATGGGCAAAAAGCATAATAATCTAATGTGTTTGTTGAAAAATTATGATCTTCAGCAAAAGACGCAATTATTCGACCACGACCGGCGCCATAATCCAAAACAGACAAACAACCATTGCCTTTTTGAATACTTTCCAATAAAGATCTTATCTGTATAAATTGTGGATCATTTGCATTCGTAAATGCCACAGCAGGATTCTGCAAACATTCTAAGGAAAAAGTTTGAACAGCTTGTTTATTTGGAAAATTGATAAAATTCATTAATTTTTTTGCATCAACATCATTGCCTAAAAGTCCATCTACAATTTCACTTGCTTTTTTCTTTCCAAACGATACTTTACTATTTTCAACATGCCACACACAAGATGAATCAAAATGCGAGGCAATCGCCAACGAATGCGTGGCGATCCATATTTGCCCATTTTTATTTATATCTGCAATCTGATCTAAAAATTTGATGGCAACAGATGGATGTAGGTGAAGTTCAGGTTCATCAATCAAAAGAATGAAGTCGTTTATTTGCGCTCCTTGAGCAAAAAGGGCAACACACAGCTGTATCATTAGCCGTTGCCCTTCTGATAAATTCAAAGATGCGATAGGTTGACCAAATAAAATTGTTTTTCCATTTTCATCAAAATCTATTAGGTCATTTTTTGATTCAAAAAGAATCTTAAAATAATCCTGTAGTTGTGTGTATTTATCATATATTTTATCCCCTTTCTTTAACGTTCTTTTTCGACTAGCAACCCAGAATTGATTTACAATCTTCTGAATCAAAGCTGTAGAACAATCTGCTAAATATTCCGTTCCACCTTCATAACATTTTTCTGCATTATTAATCCATTTTTCGTAAGAATCTTTACTCCAATCATGCAAATCTGTCTTCTTTGGGAAAAATGACACAATTTTTAATTGATCAAGTTCATCACGATTTTCTGTTTTCAATGGATAGTATTTATCAAGTCTTTGATTTATTTCTTTTTTTTTAGCATCTTTAGAATCAAAATTGCCTAAAAAATACGGCCATTTTTCATTGTCGTGTAGTTCTTGCTCAAGCTCAATTTTTCCAGGACCATTATAGTCTTTTGCATTTTTTGATATTGACTGAATACATTTCAAAATGCGCGTTTTTCCAGATTCATTTTTTCCAACCAGAACAACAATATTGCCCAAATCTCGCATTGACTTGGAATTTTCGTCTAATCCAAACAAGTGTTCTTTTTTTACAAGATTAAATTCAAATTTTTTTATCTTCATTGTTAAATCCTAATGTGTTTTAAATTATCATTGTCAGATACTGCAGTCTTTATTTAACTCATCATGAGTTTTGGAAGTAGACAATCGCGTAATAAAGAAAGTTGACGATTTTGTCTGCAATTTTTTAAAATTTGCTCAAACATGGGCTTTGCAATATTGCCAAATTCTTTAACCTTTGGATTATTTAAATCGTATATCCAGATAGCATTCACGTCATTTTGATTTATTCCAGGAATTGCTGCTTTACCGCCGTTATTGGCTAGCCAACTGACTACATGATCCATTTGGAAATAGAAGTAAGCAAAGATATTTAATCCTTTATCTCCAAAATCCAGCTTGAAAACATGCTCGTTGATATAACATTCCTCATATGGAAAGCCTTCTCCAAACATTGAAAAATGCGGCATAAATGTTCCCGGTTTTCCGCCGTCTTTATAGAGAAGAAGTTCATAACCGTTAATCTTGCCTTTTCCCAAAGATTCAGCAAAGTCTCGTGGAATGAATTTATTTGATGAAAAATCGAAAACGCCAAGTTGTTTGACATTTTCTGCTCCAATGCTAGGAATTCCTTCGCTAACAGCGCCTCCCTTAGGCCTGCGTCCTGTTTCGAGAGTGTGTGGAATGTTCTCTATTTGAACCATTTTTAGTGATTTGGGTATTTTTAGTTCAATAGGAGAATCAACAAATTCATTTCTGCCAAACGGTTCAAAATCGATGAACCAACTCTTAAAGATTGCTTGAGCTTGCTCCTCTAAATTCCTGTTTA
>CAJOOW010000122.1 GCA_905236375.1 uncultured Alphaproteobacteria bacterium
AAGAAGGTATCTCTTCGAATCTTCATCGAAAATTATTGAATCTTTCGTTAGCGAAACAAGCTCCGAAACCCTAAGTCCTGCTCCATAAAGAATATGCAACATCACTTCTAATTTATGATTTGATTTCGATTGGAAATATGAAAGAAGCAAGTTTATTTCATCTTCAGACAAAACTCTCGGCAGGGGTTTGTTTTTTGTTTTTAACTTTATATCAAGCATCGGATTCTTAGAAATAACTTTCTCATCGAGCAGAAATAAGAAAAATTGCCTAAGTGACGAAACTTTTCTCATTATCGATGATTGTTTTGAATTTTTGGAATTAAGATATTCAATATAATCTTGAATGACTTCAGAAGAAACATCATAGCGATTTTCTGTGAATTTCAAAAACTCCTTGACATCGCTTCTATAAGATGAAAGACTTTGAAGGGAGAGGTTCTTCTCTCCAACAATCATTTCTTCAAATCGTTCGATAAGAGATTGAATATCCATGTTCATTCCCTTGAGATAATTCCACCGCCAATGACGGCATTTTCAGAATTGTATATAGCGCAAATCTGACCTGCAGTAACAGGAGTTAGCGATTTTTCCAACAGCTCTATTTCGGCTCCATTTTCTGTTTTTAGAATCTTTGCTTTGCTTTTTTTGGATAGTGATCGAAGTTTCACAAAGGCTTCAAAAGATTCTGGCATTTCGATTACCCAATTCGTTGAGAAAATTGAGAAATGCCTTCTTTCAAGATCGTTTGATGGCCCAACGATGACTTCATTATTTTTTGAATCAAGGCTGACGACATAAAGAGGCTCGTTAAAAGCTATTCCAAGTCCCCGCCTTTGACCGATTGTGTAATTCACAATTCCATTATGTTTTGCCAAAACCTTATCTGTTCCTTTCAACTTAATATTCCCTTCAGCAAATAAATTTAAATTGGAATAGAATTCACTTAAAAATTTTTTGTAATTTCCATCTTGGATAAAGCATATATCTTGGCTGTCTTTCTTTGCGAAATTTGGCAATCCAAAATTTTCAGCCATCTTTCGTGTTTCAGATTTATCCTTAATTTTCCCAAGCGGAAATCTAACGTATTTAAGATTATTTCTGTCGACTAATGATAAAAAATAACTTTGATCCTTTTTTGGATTAGCGGATTCAGACATAAGGATGGAATCGCCATCAACTTCCATATTAATATAATGCCCAGTTGCCATTAAATCTGCTCCTTTTGATCTTGCAAATTTAAGCAGCATATTCATTTTGATATCACGATTACAAATAGCACATGGATTTGGAGTTAAGCCATTAGAGTAATACTCTGCAAAAACATCCATAACCTTAGACTTAAATTCATCTCTCGCTGGCATAACAAAATGAGGAATTTCTAAAATATCACAGATTCTTTTGGCATTCTCAATATCAGCAATAGAATCGCTTTGATGATCCATCGTTATTCCAAAGATATTGTATCCTTGAGATTTTAAAAGAGCTGCTGTTGTTGAAGAATCAACTCCTCCTGACATTGCAACTGCATATGTTATATCAGGCATCCTCTTTGGATCCTTTTGCGTAGTAATATATAATTCGAGCTATGACAAAGATTATCATAATTGGATAGAGTTTCGCAAGAATCAGCCCCATTAATGAACACAATTTTGCAAATCCCAGAAACGACACCGCAACCGTTGTTATGCCAACTAAGATCAAAATTAATTTTCGATTTATTTTTTCTTTGCAGATATCTTTATAAACATAATCCGTGAAAATTGAAGATAAAACAATGTTTGTTGCAAGACAACATGAGGCAATCACAATAGCAACAAACCATGAAGCATAACTACCCATAGCTATTTTGGCAACTTCTGTAAACAATGCCTCATCTGGAGTATCTTGCAGGGCAATTGAATATTTAGCTCCGACAAATGCAAGACCTGTATAAACAACAGTAAGAACGATTCCTCCAACAACGCAGGCTCCAGCGCAAAATTTAAGAAGTTGATTTTTGTCATTTTTCTTATCATCTGGCAAAGCGTTTTTTATATAAACATAAATTGATGTTGCCATTATAAATGCTGCTAATAAATCCATCGTTTGATATCCCATTTCAAATCCATTTATGAAGGCCACTAATCTGGGAATTTCGGAAACAGGAATGCTGGATTCGCAAAAATATAAAGCTCCAATGACGATTAAAGCAATTCCTCCAAATTTTAGAGGAGTAAAGATTGTTCCAAGCAAATGAACAATTTTCCCAGGATTCCATGCCAACAATATTGTAATCGCTACATAAATGATATTGAAGATCCATTCAGGCATATTTGGAGATAGAATATGGATTCCTCCAAACGAAACATTAACTCCTCTTGCTGTAACTCCAAATGGCCCCGTCATCATCATTACGAGAAAAGTGAAAATTGCTATAAAATATTTTCCAGTTGGCTTTAGATATTTTTTCGTATCAGCATCAAAAAGCATCGCGCCGTAATACCCAATGAGAGGGACAAAAACCGTTGCGAGAAGCCATCCCAGATTTGAAATTGACCAGTGCGATGCAAAATTTTTCCCAATAATTAACGGAAAGACAATATTGCCTGACCCAAATATCATGGCGAATATCGCAAAACCGGCTAATACTACCTTGCCTAACATGTCGCTCATTTTTTAAATCAAAAGCATTGAAATTCTAAGCTAAAACGGCAGAAATGTCAATTCTTGCATGCGTTGATGGGACAGACTATAACATATTCCAGAGGATCAGACTCTTCGAATTTGGAAAATATTAGCTTTCTTAAATAGAGTTTGAAAACATAATCCAATTCAAAGATTCATATCAGCGCGATTTTCAATCTGATAAAATTTCTTCTCTATCGTTGAAATGACGAATTTCGTTTCCATAAATTTGATAATTCTCATGGCCTTTCCCAATGACTGCAACGAAATCTCCTGGTTGAATTAATGAGATGGCATATTGAATGGCTTCCATCCTATCTGCAATTTCAATTCCTTTTGGGCATTTTTCAAGGATTTGATGTCGAATTTCTGCTGGAGATTCAGTCCTTGGATTATCGTCTGTTATTATCACAACATCAGCAATTTCGGATGCTATTACTCCCATTTCTGGCCTTTTTGATTTATCCCTGTCTCCTCCGCAACCAAAGACGCAAATCAGACGTCCATGACAAGCTTTTTTAAAACATTCCAAAGCATTCTTAAAACCATCAGTTGTATGAGCAAAATCAACATAAACATTGCCACCTTTTATTGACCTTATATGTTCCATTCTGCCATTCAAAGGTTTAATTTTTGGCAAAGTTTTTAAAATATCATGAATAGATACATCTGAGGCATAAGCCAAAGCTATCGCACACAAAATGTTCATAATTTGAAAACTTCCGAAAAGCTTAACTTCAATCCCAGGAAAAATCTCATTTCCGATCATTAAGTCAAAAACCATTCGATCTGGGAACTCCTTGATGTTTTGAGCTTTTATGAAATTTTGATTACTAATTCCGAAAGTTACTATGTTCTTATTAATCTTTAGAACAGATTCATAAACTTCTGGAAAATCCATCGAAACAATAGCAGGTTTGTCATTTTGTAAAATTTCTCTAAAAAGTCGAAGCTTTGAATCCAGATAAGCCTCCCTCGTTTTATGGTAATCAAGGTGATCCGAAGCAAGATTAGTAAATGCTGCTGCTGTTAGCTCAGCTCCATGGCTCCTTTTCTGATCAAGAGCATGACTTGATGCCTCAAAAACGCAATGATCAACTTTTTGAGTTTTGAGATATTGCATTATCTTATGAAAAGTTATAGGATCTGGAGTTGTTAAATTTGGAACAGTAATTCCTTCAGGTTCAATTCGTTCTTGATCTATAAAAAGTCCTAAAGTCCCAAGATTTCCGGATTTTTTCCCGGAATAGCTCCAAATTTGGCTCAAGAAATGAGCTGTTGAACTTTTGCCATTTGTTCCGGTTATTGCAATGCAAATCCTCGGTTGTTCAGGATAAAGGAGCTTGGCCAACTTTGATGCCACGAGTCTTGCATCTTTAACTGAGATAATATGTGGATTTTCTGAGTGTTCGGCAAAAACAATTCCAGCGCCTCTTTGAAATGCCTCCGCAATGTGATTTTCAACATCTTTGCAGGGAATCGCAACAAAAATATCTCCTGGTTGAATGAGTTTTGAATTTATCTGAATATTTCTCATTTTTCCAAAAAATCTATCGCAATTCTCTCAACATTATATTATAAATGGATATGCACTCGGTTTTGAATAGAGAAGTTCAGAAAAATGTTGCTTCAGATCCTTTTGCTATTGGTTGTTTTATATTCATCATTGAGAGCATTTCCCAAAACGACTTTCAGATTTATAAGTTGTTTTCTCGGCCCAATCGTCAGAATTTATATCTTACGTAGAATATCGAAAGGGCTTGAAGACAAAAACAGAATTAATGAAAGATTCGGAATTCCATCCGAGAAAAGACCAGATGGAAAATTGATTTGGATTCATTCGGTCAGTGTTGGTGAAACATTGTCTGTTATTCCAATCATCGAAGAAATAAAAAGAGAGGCTCCGAATGTTTCTGTTTTGCTCACAACAACGACTTTAACTGCAGCGCAACAAATAGAAAAGCGCTTAGGGGATAAAGTTATTCATCAATTCATTCCATTTGATATTTTCATGTGGGTAAGAAGATTTATAAAATTCTGGAAACCATCAGCTGTAATTTTTGTTGAATCAGAGCTTTGGCCAAATACTCTTTATTATCTTCATGAAAAGGATATTCCAACTTATCTCTTTAATGTCAGAGTTTCAGATAAATCTTTAAGAAGAATGTTCTTTGTAAGAGATTATCTTGGAATTTTGCCATACAGTCTCTTTACAGAAGTTTTTGTTCCTTCGACTGAAGTGCGAAATTATGTAAGAGATCTTGGGGCTAGGGAAACTAAAATTTTGCCGAATATGAAAACAATATCCGAAAAACTACCAGTTAATGAATCTAACCAAAAAAAATTAGTTCAAAAAATAGCGGGAAGAAAAGTCTGGTTAGCTGTCAGTACCCATCCAGGCGAAGAAGAAATTATCTTAGGAAGTCACAAAAAACTTAAAAAGAAATTTTCAGATATCCTAACTGTGATTGCTCTTAGGCATCCAAATCGTAAAGACGAACTCAAAGAATTAGTATTAGCAAATAAATTAACTTCAGCGGATTATTCAACATCTATAAAAAACAGAAGACACATAACCGAAGATATTTTTATCATAGATGCGATGGGCTGTCTTGGCGAGTTTTTTGAAACTATTGATACGGTTCTTGTTTGTGGAAGTCTTGTTCCTGGGATCGGAGGGCATAATTTCCTTGAACCTCTGAATTTTGCTTGCAATGTGGCAACTGGCCCTCATATTGATAATTTTAAAGATATCTATAAAGTCGTAGAAAAATATTGTTCTAAAGTCGATGGAGTTGAAGAAATAGCTGACTTTGTAGGTGCATCCATTGAGAATTATAATCGAGACACAAAAAGATTAAAGGAGCTGGATTTTAAGAAGGAGTGGCAGAAAATTATAAAAAATGTGCTGAAAGCAATTTAACCATTCTAAGAGAAGATCAATTTTCCAATCTGCAAACAAACTCAATTATGCCAGAAGATCTAAGTAAATAAACATTCCTGAAATTGAACAAAATTATAAAATTTATCATTAGTTTTTCAAAAACTATAGTACAATTTTGAGGAAGGCGTCTGCTATAAGATGTGGGATCATGAAATTAAAAATAGCTCTTATTTTTGCTTTGTGTTGTGTCAATTTTGCTGTTGCAAATGAAGAAAATACGGAAAAAAATGAAACGGAAAAAGTCGAACAAGCCCTGGAATCAGATGAGTGGTCATTTGATGATTCTCCTTTTTATGAAGATGAATTTGACGATGTTTATGATCCCCTTGAACCATTCAATAGATTGATGTTCAAGATTAATAACGCATTAGACAAAGTTTTTCTTATCCCTCTTTCAATGACTTATAAACACATTCTTCCAAACTTTTTACAAATTGGAATAGCAAACTTTGCCAGTAATTTCTTTTCACCTGTAGCACTAATAAATTTTATTCTCCAAGGAAATGCTGAATATGCGACCAAAACAACTTTCAGATTTATAATAAATACCCTACTAGGATTTTTCGGAACTGTTGATGTTGCTTCTCAAATGGGATTGGATAAGAAAAACACATCTCTTGGGGATACCTTTAAGAAATGGGGCATGAAATCTGGTCCTTATTTGGTTTTGCCGATAATTGGCCCAGGTAGCTTTAGATCAGGAGTTGGAAGTATTATGCAACTTCCAATCGATCCAGTGGCTCAAATTTCACTAGCGCATTGGAAGAAAAACACAAGGAGAAGACTCTATTATTGCATCTATGGAGCAAATGTTGTTGTAAAAAGAGCCCAACTTCTCGACTTAACGCTAGAAATGGAAGCAACTTCTGAAGATATGTACGTTACGACGCGGAATGCCATAATGTCTATGGAAGGTTGATCAATTGTTGTATAATCGAGTTGCTGAATGATTTTCGAAGGGCTGAAATGTTAAGCGGAGAACCAGTTCTTTTAACATCAGCAATCCTTTTTTGTCTTGGTTTCCTTGGACTTTTTAAACAAGCGAACATAGTCAGAATTATGATTTCGATTGAAATTATGATTTTTGCTTCAATAATAAATTTCTGCTATTTTGCAGGAGGGAAAGCGATAAAATCCGGTCATTTTGCAGCATTGATTGCGGTTGTTTTGAGTGGATTGACTCTTAGCATTATTTATGCAGTTTATACAATGCAACTTAATGAATCGGATGACGATGATCTCTTGGGTGAGAGTTGATATGTTCGAGTTATTTCCACTGGTAATTCTGCTATTATCTGGGACTGTTGCTCTCGCATTTAATTTTTTTAAAATTGGAAAATACGGAGTTATAACATCAGCAATCTCATTTATTCCTCTGCTTTTTCTAAAACCACACAAGCTGAAGTTCAATTGGTTTAGTATTTCAAATCTTAATTTTGATCTTTCATTTAATTTCTGGGAAAGTGAGATCCTTATCTGTTTAATTATAACCATGATTTTAATATGTTTGTATCAAGCAAGATCAATAAGTTTTTTTGACAACGCAATAGAAAGAAAATTTGGAGTTTTGAACATATTTGTGTTCTTCATGTGTCTTGCTGTTTTGTCAGATAACATCTTTCAGTTTTATATTGGGGTTGAAGCACTCGGATTAATTTCAACAATTCTTGTTAGCATTGAAAAAAATTCTGAAGCAGAAACGACAAGAGTTTTCTTTTTCAACAAATTCGCAAGCATCCTTTTCCTTGTTGCTATTTCATTATTGGTAATTACAACTAACAGTTTTGATATTTCCAAAATAATGGAAGCTTGCTCCGTCAAAGATTCTGCCAAATTGCTTATTCCTGCGTCTTTGCTTTTGATTGCATGCCTTTGCAAAGGAGCCCAACTGCCATTTTCATATTGGCTTCTTGATGCTGTCAAGGCTAATACTTTTGCTTCAATATTAATTCACGCAGGAACAATCGTGGCTGTCGGAATAATTTTTATAACAAAATTCTATTTTCTCTTCGATTGTTTTCCAATTCTGAAAAAACTGATGATAGTCACAGGATTGTTTACTTCTTTCTGGATGGTATGTTGCGCTCTTGTTCATAATGACATCAAAAAAATCATAGCTTGCTTGACGTCATCATCAGCTGGAATGATGTTTATAGCATGTGGGTTCGGCGGATATTCCCTAGCAATTCTATATTTCATTTGTCATGCATTTTTTAAGTCAATGTTATTTCTAAGTTTTGCCTATCTAATAGCAGCAATGTCTGGAGAAAGAGACTTAAGTCACCTGGGAGGAATTGCCAAAATGGCGCCAAAGGTCACAGATATAATCTGGGTATCTTTTTTGTTTGCAGCTGGATTCCCGTTTTTTTCAGGCTTCTTTTCAAAGATTTCATTTATGGGAACGATGGAGATATCGGAAATGAGATTTATTTCGTGGGAAGTAATAGCTGTTAGCATACTATCAATAGCTGCTATTTTTAGAATGATTTTGAAATCGCTTTATGAAGAAAGCAGATCTGATGATCTAACACTTTCAAGAGCTTCAAAATCCAATGATTATGATATGAAGCCATTTTGGTTTTTATCTTGCATTGCGACATTTGGTTCATTCATGATATGGAGTGTGTTTGAGTGGGGAGATTTACATTTTGGAAAAGCCGGAATTGTTTATATAAGAGAAACAATGGATTATTTTCATGAAATAATAAGTTCTTTAGTTCAGATAGCAATAGCTGTTGTTGCTGTTTGTTTTTACGAAAAATATTCCGGTAAATCGACTCAGAATGAAATTAGTCTCACAGTGGCTCTGTTCCGTAGAAATGAAATCTATGGAATATCTAGAACGATTATAAGAAGGATAATAACATTTGCCATGAGAATTCTGAACTCTACTCAAAAAATCATTGTTTACAAAATGAACAAAGACACTTTCAAAACAATTTATCGCGTTGGAAATTTTTTAGCGAGTCAGCATAGAAGTTTTATAAATTCACATGCAATTTGGATCCTTTTAGGAATTACAACCGCATTTGCTCTAGCTCTTTTTGAAGGGATGTTTAAATGATATTCGGATTGCCAGTAGCCTCGATAATAATCTTAATTCCACTAATTGGTTCATTATTCATAGCTTTAACGGATAAAAAAAATGTTTTGGGAATAAAATCAGTTTCATTCTGGACTTCTCTTTTTGCATTATGCTTTTCGCTAGTCGTTGCATTCTTGTTTGATTATTCAGTTCATTCTTATGCTGATGAAGCTTTTCTTTTTAAAAAAGCTCCGATAAAGTATCGAGTTGGTCTTGATACCTTATCAGCCCTATTTGTCCCCGTCATTTGTTTTATATGTTTCGTAGGAATTCTCTGGATAACGAAACGAAAAACTCAAAAAAAGAAAACTTATTTCATATCCATTTTGATTTTTGAAGCTCTTTCAATTAGTGCATTTTATGCAAGAGATATGTTTTTCCTCTTTGTTTCAATGGAATCAACTATTATTCCGATTTACGTAATAATGTCTCAACGAAAAGAACAATCAAGTGATGCTATTTTCCATTTTCTGTTTTATTCAATGTTAAGCGCCATTTTGGTTTTAGTTTCATTTGTATTGATTTACACAGAAACCAAGACTTCAAGCTTAACTGAGATCTATAAAATAGGAGTTAAAAACAGAATGGCCTTTTGGTTATTAATTACTGGAATTGGAATAAAAATGCCAATCTGGCCATTTTATAATTGGCTTCCAATAGCTCACGTAAAGTCGCAAACAATGTGTTCAATTTTGCTTGCATCGATTGTCTTAAAGTTCAGTTCATTGCTAATTTTGCGTTTTGTTAATCCTCTGTTTATGGATATCATTCAAAACAATTTTGAAATAGCTCTTTTTGTAATTGCTTTAAGCATGCTATTTGCCAGCTCTCAATTGTTTTTTCAAGATGACTTAAAAACGACCTTTGCATATTTTTCAATAATTCACATGAATTCCGCGTTTTTGATTTTATTGGGCAATTTGAAAGAAGCTGGTTTCATTTTTTCGATTATGCATCACAGCATATTGATGGCAATGCTTTTCTTTTCGTCTAACATTGTCGAAAAAATTCAAGGGACTCGTTCAATAAATACGCTTAAAAAGACAACAGTACAGCCATACGAGATTCGTCTAATAATGCTTTTTGCTTTTTTGTTCCTTGTCTCTTCTCCATTTTCTTGGGGATTTGTCTCCGAAGTGATAACAATCAAGGCGATTTCTCAAATTTCAATACCATATACATTTATATTTGCTGGTTTGATTTTGCTTTCATCACTTTATGCGGTATATGTTTATAGCAATTGTTTTGGATTATGGAGAGAAACTGAAACAGCAGTTGTTAGTGATTTTTATATTAACGACAGATATAAAAAATTAGCCTTATCATTAGTTTGTGCTCTTATAATCTTCATAGGGATTTTCCCAAAGATCATTCTTTCCCGATTTTAAAATGCCAATTCGATTCATAAACCTCGGAATTACAAAATATCCCATAGTCCTTATTGATATGGAAATAGCCCAAGAATCTGTTGCTCACGGAGCCGATGAATGCATTTTCATAACAGAACATGAAGCTTTATATTCTGCTGGGAAAAGTTTTGAATTACGTGATTTTATAATGAACCCCAAATATCCCGTTTATTTCCCCAAAAGAGGCGGAAGGGTTACAGTTCACTCTCCAGGACAATTAGTTATATATCCTGTTATCAATCTCAAAAAACGCAACCTAAATGTTCACGAATATGTTGAACTTCTGGAGTCTTGGATTATGAAATCTCTAAATGAGCTCAATATTAATTCTCATCTCTCGGAGAAAGGAGTAGGGGTTTGGGTTGATGATTGTAAAATCGGATTTATCGGAATAAGAATAGAACATGGAATTACAACTCATGGACTTTGTTTGAATGTCTCAAATGATTTAGCAATGTTTAATGCAATAGTTCCCTGCGGAATTAACGGAGTTAAGATAACTTCTATTGAAAAACTAAACAAGAATATAAAAATGATAGATGTTTCTGCTGCGTTTAAAACAACTTGTCCATTCTAATCAATCTTGTTTCTTTTCTAATATCATTAAGATTTACCGTCTTCATCAACAGAGATCGCCTCGTTATCAGCAGGCTGCTTATCTCCATTTTGAGAATTTGTTTCCCAAAGGTCGACTTCTTCATCTTGAACAGCCTCAACCTCTTTTGGGGTTGCAGTTTCATCAGGATGCTCAATTTTTAATCTTTTATCTTCTATCCATGACATGATGCTGGCCTTAATTCCTGGCAATTCTTTTGTAAAACGATTTTCTGCAAAAGTTGAAGATTTATCAGAGATCTTTTTTATCTGCTCTATCAATTCTTCAGGAACTTTTGAAGGTAGGCCATATTCTTTAGCTAAAGTTCTATATTGTTCTTTTGCAAACATATAAACCCTAACATAAAAATCATGGATCCATTCTTGGTGATTTTTAAAATAGTTTATTTGCCACAAAATCTCTTCGTCAGATAATTTCGGCCAGACATCTTTCTTTATATCTTTGCTATATGTGCATTCGTAACCGAAGTATTCAATATCTGTTTTTGTCGAATCACACATACTTTCTAAAGCCATAGCGACTTGTTTTAGATATTCGACATGGTCATCCATAAAAATGACTCTTTTAGGCTTTATTCCATAATAATTAAGATAATTCACGAACGCAATGCCTTTATCAGTTCCGCTTGTGCAATACCCTCCAAATAGTCCTTTTTTGTTCCATTCTGCTCTTTCATCGCTTAGCCCTAATTCTTTTACTTCCTCCCACTGGAATTCAGTTCTCGCCGTCAATATCATAACAGGCACGCGCAATTGTACATCCTTTATAAAGTTTTTTATTCGCTCATTAATAAGGATTGTTTCATCGAGAAGAATTTTTTTGTAATTAATCCCAGATCGGTCGAAAAACTCTACACATTTTCCCCATTTTTCAGGATCTACTACAGTATCTCCTCTGTTTGTAACAATCGTCTCATCATAATCCATAATTAGCCATGTGTCAGGCATACATAATTGTCTCTTTATTTGATTCAACGATATCTTCTGATTTTTATATGGAGTAATAGAGTAAGTGCTTTGATATGCAATGATAGTGCCTGTCCATTCAAGATCAGACGCAACTGAAACATTTATTATCGATAGTAAAGTTAAAATTCTAACAACGAATCTCATTTAAACCTCCATGTTCTTTTAATTATTTTGAACTCATCATTGTTTCAGCTTCTTTATCAGAAAGCCACTTTTCATTTTTCTCAAGATATTTTAGCTGAAACATAAAACGTTCTGCAGAAAATTTATATTCATATGGAATTTTTTTCGATGCAGTATATTCAAATCCTTTAAATGCTATTTTCATTTTCTGCGCCAATTTTTCGACATTTTTCAAATGACTTAATGTATCATCGATAAAGACTATCTTTTTCGGATTAAATTTTGAATATTCCAAAAAATTTTTCAATGCTTCGCCCTTCGATCCAGGTTTTGCACAGACAATTCCAAATTCATAATACTGAGATTTGTCCTTTTCTCCAAACCATTTTCCTTTAAGATCTGACCAGGTTTTCGAAAAATCAAATCCAAATTTCTCAAGTTCATTCTGTCTCAGTTTTATCGAATATTTTTCATTTAACTTTTCATTCCGCATAGAAGTTATAACCAAGACTTTAACTTTTCTTTCTTGAAGATCTTTTACAACTTCTGGCATATGTTCATCAACAAGAACTTGATCAACTGACTCATACACTATCCCTTTTAGCTTTTTCATCTTCTTTTCGACTGATGGCTTTTGTTTGACTAGATCATCAATGTATTTTTCAACCAATCTATAATTTTCAGGAGCAAAAACGACATCAGTTTGATGAATTAGGACATCATCGCAATCGAATACTACAAAAGTTGATTCATCAGCATCTTTTAGTTCTTTTTCGATAACATCAAGCGAACTTGTCGTTGTTATTTCTGGAGACTTTACAGCATATTGCATCCATGCAAAGCAAGCTGCTAAAAACGTGAGGGTTGCTATGTATATGAGTTTCTTGTTCATTCTATCTCCAATTCAGAAGTTAAAAGCTTATCAACATTTTCTCGTATCTTCTCAATATCCCAATTCCACCAGGAAATTTCAAGCAATTTCTTTATTGTTGATTCATCAAATCGCATTCTGATGATTTTTGCTGGATTTCCTCCAATAATTGCATAATCTGGAACATCTTTTGTAACCAATGCTCCCGTTCCAATTATTGCCCCATTTCCGATATGAATTCCTGGCATTATTGTTGCGTTATATCCAATCCAGACATCATTTTCGATAACAGTATCTCCTTTATTCGGAAACACCAGCGATTTCGGATGATTCTCAGCTATTTCTTTATCGAAAATTGCAAATGGATAAGCTGTCAGATATGAATGATTATGAAAAATTCCATTCATCAAAAACTTAACATCCTGTGCTATTTGACAGAATTTCCCAATAACTAGCTTATCTCCACAAAAGTCATAATGATATTTCACATTCTTTTCAAAACGTTTCGGATCGTCTTCGTCATCATAGAATGTATAATCTCCAACTATAATATTGGATCTTGTTATTATATTTTTCAGAAATATGGTTCTTTTTAAGCCTGCAACTAGAGGATAGAGAGTTGTTGGTTCTGGAAACAATTATTGCCTCAAACAAAAGCCGGATCAATTCAAACAATCCGGCGATAACCTAAGCCTCAACTGCCGTTTCTTCTTCCGTGGCCTCTTCGATTGGAGCTGTCTGTTCTTGAGCAGTCATAACTCTGACTGAAATATCAACAGAAACTTCTGGATGAAGAACAATTCCAACCTTATACGTTCCGATTGCTTTTATCGGAGCAGGAATTCTAACTTGTCCTTTCGAAATTTTATATCCTTGTTCCGCCAATTCTTCAACGATATCTGAAGGTCTTACTGATCCAAAAAGGAATCCTGAATCGCTAGCCTGTCTTGTTAGAATTATCGAAATATCAGACATCTTTGAAGCTGCCTTTTCAGCCTCGTTTTTGAGTTTCAAGTTATTTGCTTCAATTTCCGCTCTTTTGTTTTTGAAGTATTCCAAATTCGCTTCGGTGGCTCTCAAAGCCTTCTTCTTTGGCAAAAGAAAATTTCTCGCAAATCCAAGTTTGACATTAACGATATCACCAATAAAACCGAGCTTCTCAACTCTTTCCAATAAAATTACTTGCATCTTTTAAAACCTATTAATAAAAATTCATCAGATCATCCATAGATGGTTTATTTTATCAGTTGTTCGAGAAAAAATCCATAGAAATGTTACAGAACACTATACTTTATTCATAAACAACTAGACCCACCGGATTTTGTCCGATGGACCTAGTTTGCATAATTAAATGTTTTATGACGCTATTATTGATCGGCAGGAAGCATTTGTATCGCTTCATTTAGTTTTGCTAATATTTTATCCAATATGTCGATTTTTATGCACTCATATCTAAATTTTAAGTCTTCCAATGCGGCCGTCGGATTGTTTCGCATTGATATCTCTTCTGCAGTCAGCCGACGATTACTCTGATACCTGGTTTTTCTCGTCATTTCGTAAAGACGTCCTGCTAGTCCAAAGCGTTTCATGCCATCTTCTTCTGCAGCTAGGTCACGTGACATGGTGTAGGCGAATCGCTGTCCCTTGTCTGTAGGTAGCTTTTGTTTCAACAGCTCAACTGCAACATCAAGTTTGTGATGGCACGTAGTGTATTTTTTGCAGACTTCTTCTAGATACTGTGACTTTTCTCGCGCACCTAAGCTCGCATATTTCGGACCACCAACAAATGCTATCGCATCATCAATACCCCTGATATAGGCGTCGTAGATAGGTTGAAGGTTTTCAAAACGTTGCTTTAGTTGTTTCAGATCTTCTTTGTACTTATCGTTCTTGTCACCTGATATTCCAGAATGTGTAAGCGATTGATGCATATCGTCAACATCAGGATTTGGAGTTTGATTTTCAGAATCTTCAGGATGCATATCGTCAACATCAGGATTTGGAGCTTGTTCCATACTAATACTATATGCCCCTGGAATTAAAAGCAATCCAAGCAATGCTCCTATTAATTTATTCATTTTACTTCTCCTATAAAATAATAGTTATAATAATATGCGAGGAATAATCCTCTATAATTCAGTATATCAAAAAAAAAGTCAAGTCAAGAATTATTTTTTGAATTATAAACATTTACGTAAAATTTTATGGGACTATTTAAAGTTTGACAGAAGCTTAAAAATTATGTCATCATAATCCCAGAACGATGAACTGACTTCGTTTTAGGCGTTGTTTGCAACAAGCCTTACTTTGATTATTCAAACATTTATAACATCAGCTTAAAAACAATCTTATAGCATACAACACCAAAACAATATGAAGGCTCACCCGTATTGCTCAAATAAAGTTAGTTTTATGAAAATAACAATCAAAACTGACTATTTAACAAAAAGAAAGGAATATAAAAAATGTTTTCAAATTTTTTCAAAAATTATGTATATGGCAAAGTTGGAGATTCAAAATCCGCCCTTGTTTCATACAGAACGGCTCAGTGTTTCTTATCAACTGATTATAATGATCTTTCAGAAATCGGCTATAAAAAGAACGTCATTGTTTATCGATGCGTTCAGCTTATTGCGAGGGCTTTGGCTTCAGTTGAATGGAATTTGCGAGATGGAGATCAAACCTTTTATGATCATGAAATTCTAAATCTCATAAATAAGCCCAATGCAAAACAATATAAAACAACGTTCATGGAAGAGGCTATTTCATATTTGCTTCTTTCTGGAAATTGTTATGCTATGGTCGAACGAGATGAAGATGATAAGCCAAAAAGTCTCTATCTTCTTCGTCCTGATAGAATGGCGATAATTCCGGGAGATGGAGAGTTTCCATTGGCATATCAATATCAGATGGCTGATAAGAAAAGACTTTTTGAAGTTAATCAAAAAACAGGAGAATGCGATATTTTGCACATCAAACTTTTCAATCCTTTGGATGATTGGTATGGAATGAGTCCGATTGAAGCTGCTATGGGATCGATTAATCAACACAATGCCATAGCTCAACAAAATACTTCATTTCTTCAAAATGGAGGAAGGCCTTCAGGAGCATTGATGTATAAGTCTTCAATCGATCCTCAAAAACGCGGAGAACTTAAAGATAATCTAAGAAATCTGTATGAAGGAGGAAGAAACGCTGGAAAAATTCTGCTTCTCGAAGGAAATTTTGAATGGAAAGAAATGGGACTTTCTCCAAAAGATCTCGATTTTATTTCAGGAAAAGAACTGGCAGCCAAAGAGATAGCTCTGGCATTCGGAGTTCCGAGCATCCTAATTGGATCGATGACTTCTGCAACTTTTGCAAACTATAAAGAAGCACGATACAATTTTTGGGAGGAAACTTTGATTCCTCTTTTGAATATAGTCGCTGGAGAATTCTCGAATTGGTTTCAAATGATTTTCAAAACGGATTTGAAACTTTGGTATGATCTTGATTCAATTCCTGCATTAACAAAGAAACGCGAAATCGAGTGGAGAAAGATCAATAACGCTGACTTCCTAACGCAAGACGAAAAACGCGAAGCCTTCGGCTATGGCCCTATGAATGATGGAAAAGAAAGCAATGACTCAGAATCATTATCCAAATCTCTAACAGATCAAACTGCTTCCTTACAGCGCTGACAGAGATTGGCTTGTCCAAACTCCGTGTCATAATTTGCAATTTCCGTCGAGATCTTCCAACATCTATCGCATTTAATGCCGGCAACTTTTTTCACAACGACTCCAATATTAATCTCTTCATTAACATTAGCATTCGAAGGAACTTGAGCGTTGATGATGGAAGCCTTAGATACAATAGCTATCTCTGCAAGGTCTAAAGACTCGAACAATTTAATATTATTAAGATCATTAGAATATATGTAAATTTCACATTCCAAACTCGAACCAATTGTTTTTGCACTTCTTTCAACTTCAATTGATTCTGTTACAGTTTTTCTCAGAGATTGTATAACATTCCATTTTTTCTCCAACTCTTCATTATGCCACTCCGCTGCAATTTCTGGAAAAAGCTCAAGATGAATACTCGTTTTTGCAAAATTAAATGGATATGAAAGCCAAGCTTCTTCTGCGGTAAATGACAAAACAGGAGCTAACCAATGAGTCAAGCAAACAAATATTTCATTCATAACCTGCAAACAAGCCAATCGTTTTGGATCGTCTTCCTTATCGCAATAGACTGTGTCTTTTCTGATGTCGAAATAAAACGCAGAAAGTTCATTCGCGCAGAAATTGTGCAACTCTGAATAAAAGGCTTGAAAATCAAACTTCTTCAATGATTCGCGGAGCAATTTATCGAGATCATAAAGCCTTGATAGCATGAATTTTTCCAATTCTGGAAATGTTTCACGTGAAACATTTTGATTTGGATCATAATCAGAAATAACGCCAAGAAGATATCTTAGAGTGTTTCTAAACCTTCTATAAACATCTTGTTGGCGTTTTAGAATTTCATCTCCAATTCTCATATCTTCAGAATAGTCAGAATTCAAACACCAAAGTCTTAAGATATCTGCTCCAAGTTTTGTCGTAACATCATCTGGAGCCACGACATTTCCCAATGATTTCGACATCTTGCGACCATCCTTATCAAGAACAAATCCATTGGTTGCGACTTGAAGATATGGCGCTTTTCCAGTCGTGCAAACAGATTCAACCAGCGATGATTGAAACCAGCCACGGTGTTGATCTGAGCCTTCAAAATAGAGATCTGCTGGCCATTTCATATAGTCTCTGTTCCCTTGAAGAACATAATGATGAGAGCAAGCGCTGTCAAACCAAACTTCAAGAGTATCTGAAACTTGGATATAATCATCTGGATTATATTTTTCTCCTAAGAAATATGAAGCTGGTCTAACTCTCCAGGATTCAATTCCTTCATTTCTAATTGTCTCAACGATTCTTTCAAAGACTTCATCATCCATCAAAACTTTATCTGTCTTCTTGTCGATGAATAAAGCAATTGGGACCCCCCAAATTCTTTGCCTTGAAATACACCAATCTGGCCTCTTTTCAACCATCGATCTTATGCGATTAACATAAGACTCTGGGAACCATTTTGTTTTGTCTATTTCACTTAAAAGTTTGTCTCTGATTCCATCAATTCCAATGAACCATTGAGTCGTTGTTCTGTAAATCAAAGGGGCTTTAGAACGCCAAGAATGAGGATAGCTATGAGTTATTTTATAAGCATGAACCAAATTCCCAGCATTTTGAAGTTCTTCAATAACATGAGGATTAACTTTAAAAATATGTTCTCCAGCGAAATGAGGCAATGTTGAAACCAATGTTCCATCATCATTAACCGTATCTTCTATGGGTAATCCAAACTTTTTCCCAAGCAAAAAGTCATCCATACCATGAGCAGGCGCCGTATGAACTAGGCCTGTTCCAGCATCAAGTGTAACGTGAGAAGCTGGCAAAAATGGCACTCTTTGATTAAAACCAAGGTTCTTCAAAGGGTGATCGCAAATGATTCCTTCCAACTCTTTTCCGGAAAAAGTTTCCAGAATTTCACAAGATTCAATTTCCGCCTCTTTTGTAAACGATGCAACAAGCTCTTTTGCAACTATCAGCTTGTCATTTCCAGTTTTCAGAATAACATACTCAAAATCTTCAGAATAAGCAATTGCCTTATTTCCAGGAATTGTCCATGGAGTTGTTGTCCAGATGACTGCATAGCAACCTTTAAATCTTGGATCTTTTGTTTCAGAAATGGGAAATTTGACATATATCGCATCACTGACTTTGTCGTGATATTCCAGTTCAGCTTCAGCCAAAGCGGTTTTTTCAACGACTGACCACATAACCGGTTTTTTGCCACGATAAACCATTCCTTTTTTGAGAATTTCAAAAAACTTCTCACAAATGGTGGCTTCCGAATCCTTAGCCATGGTGCAATACGGATTTTCGAAATCAGCAATTATTCCGAGCTTTCTAAAACCTTCTTTTTGAATTTCAAGCCAATGCGTCGCAAACTCTCGGCACTTTGACATAAACTCAGCAGCAGGAACATCTTCTCTCTTTTTGCCTTGTTTTAAATAGCTCTCTTCTATTTTCCATTCAATAGGAAGTCCATGACAATCCCAACCAATGACTAGTGGGGCATTATAACCCAGCATTTGATACGATTTCGAGACAGCGTCTTTCAGGATTCCAATCAAAGCATGCCCTATATGAATCGGGCCATTCGCATATGGAGGGCCAAAGTGAACTATAAACTTTTCTCGATTTTTAGAGGCTTCACGAAGTCTTTCAAATAGCCCTGAGTTTTTCCATTCTTCAACAATCTTTGGCTCTTTCCTGGCCAAATCTCCCTTCATGGGAAAATCAGTTTTCGGCAAGAAAACAGTGTCTTTCAATTGCTTTTTGCTACTTTGGTCTGTCATAGTTTATTTGAAATTCCTAAAAAGAGGCAAATTTAGTCGCTAATTAGACTTATGGACTCAATTATAACCTCAGCATTCTTCAAAAACAAGACAGGTATTGGCCTTTTGCTCTCGAATTTTTTTATTTATCCTGCCCCCACAATATGCACATGCATATGCATAACCGTTTGGGGGTGGGGATATCCTCCTATCCATCTGAAATTTCCGGCGTTTGTTAGTAATTTGAATCCTCTCTTTGACAAATTTTTCATCCCAATAATTCTTTTAATCCCATCGAGAAATTCAAGCTTTTCTTCGTTCTTTGCTCTAATTAAATAATCGCCTACATCAACATAATTGCCTTTGGGAATTATTAAAATATGAACAGGAGCCCTTGGATATTTGTCTTCAAACGCCAAGAAATGTCGTCCTTCTAACACTTTCCTGCATGGAGAAAGTCCGTGCAGGATTCTATAAAAATCATTGTTTGTGCTATATGGCACAATGGCAGATGATGAAGAAGCAGAGACTTCTGCTGTTATTATGCAACACAGAGATATAATAGTTGCTTTTATATATTTATTAACCATATTTACCTATAATAAAAAAGACTATACATTGTAATATTATATAGTCTAAAAGTTAATATTTGGTTAATAAATCTTTTTTATTATTTATTCTTCTTCAGACTTTCCCAAAATATGAACATGCATGTGCATAACAGATTGAGGTTCTGGAAATCCAGGGGTCGTGAATTTTCCTGCGTTTGATATCAGCTTAAAGCCATGTTTTTCGAGTTTCATAATTTTGACTATTTCAGCAATCCCTTTATTAAAATCCAGAATTTCCTCATCGCTCGCATTGGACATAAAATCATAATAGTCTATATAATTGCCCTTCGGAATAATAAGAATATGGACAGGAGCTTTTGGAGCTATGTCATGAAATGCCAAAAAATGCTTTCCTTCTAAAACTATATTGGCATTAATCTCTTTGTTTACTATTTTATAAAAGATGTTATTCTTATCATATCCTTGCATAAAATCTCCTAAGAAAATTATAATTTAACTATTGCAGATCCCCACACTAATCCAGCGCCGAGAGCTGTAAAAAGCAGAGTATCGCCTTTTTTAATAGTCCCTTTATCCATTGTTTCGCTTAAAGCCAATGGAATCGAAGCAGATGAAGTATTTGCGTGGTTTTCTGTCGTAATTATCATTTTCTCAATTGGAAAATCATGCATCTTGCATATTGTGTCAAGAATCCTTTTGTTAGCTTGATGAGGAATAATCCAGTCGATATCATCAATTGTCATATTGTTTTCAGACAAAATTTCTTTCATCGACTGAGCCATATATTCAACCGCATATTTGAAGACCGTTCGACCTGCCATCGTCACATAGCCTCTATGATCATTTTGAGGGCCATTATGGGATAGGATAGCATTAAACTTATCTTCTTCTCCATTAGAATATAATTTCGTAGCTAAAATTCCAGAAGAATCATCATTTGAAGATTGAAGAACCAGAGCTCCAGCTCCATCTCCAAAAAGAACGCAAGTTGATCTATCTGTCCAATCAACAAACTTCGTTATCGTTTCCGAAGCTATTAATAAAACATTTTTCAAATGCATTGATTTCATCATGCTATCAGCAACAGCCAAGGCATATATAAATCCAGAACATGCAGCATTTAAATCAAAAGCAAAGGCCTTGTATGCTCCAATTGCCCCTTGAACTTTACATGCACATGATGGGAATCGCGAATCCCCAGTAGTTGTCGAGACAATGATTGCATCTATAGCCATCGGATCAATATTAGCTTTTAAAATGGCTTCTCTAGCAGCTTTTATAGCCAAAGTTGAAGTTGTTTCATCATCAGCCGAAACATGCCGGCTTGCTATGCCTGTTCTTGTGTAAATCCATTCATGAGATGTATCCAGCGTCTTTGAAAGATCATCGTTTGTTACAACTTTTGATGGTAAATATGCAGAAATGCCAGTTATTTTAGTTTTCACTTAAGTTTTCCCTTTCGATTCCAGCTATCATCTCTTCGATGTTTTTTATAAAATTCGATTCGGCTAGCCTTATTGCAACTGAAATAGCATTTGAAAATCCGATTTTGTCTGAATTGCCATGGCTTTTTATTGATATCTTTTTCAGCCCAACAAATGGTGCCCCATTATGAAATCTCGGATCTATCGCCTTTCTCAAATTTTGAATGGCTTTCCGACAAAGTAAATAGCCTATCTTGCTCAAAAAACTGGAAGAAAAGCCAGATCTTAATGTATGAA
>CAJOOW010000123.1 GCA_905236375.1 uncultured Alphaproteobacteria bacterium
TTTATCCTGCCTTTTTCATTTGCTATTTGGCGTCTTGGCGAGGACGAGGTTTTCCTTTCTAATAAATTGAGCCTTATGATTTCTGCTGGATCAAATTTTCTTGACGCATACAATTTTGTCAAGATGATGCATAGAACTTTCGGATCATTTTTAAACACAGCTGTGGACAAAATCGGAGATGGAGATGGAGATAGAAGGAAGGATTTTTCATCATCTGTCAATATTCTTGGTGAGGAGTTTTCTTTGAAATTGACTTTTTTCAAAGAAAAAGAGTTATATCTTTTTGTTGCTGATAATTCTAAAAAATCTGATCCGAAGAGTGTTACTCTGGAACTTGAAAAAATTTTAGATTCTCTTCCAATTTGTGTCTGGCAAAAGAACAAAGATTTGAAGATTACATATTGTAACGACGCATATGCGAAAGCCCTAGAAACAAACAAAGAATATGTTCTTTTGAACAATATTAAACTTATTCCACCATCAAGAAGAAGATCTATCTATGTCGATCAAAATCTTTATTCTTCTAAGCCTAAAAAAGCTCTGGAACATATTGTTATCAATGGATCTAGGCGTTTGTTGTCAATTACGGAATCACCATTTTCAGAGGATGGAAAATCGACTGGAGTTGCCATCGATATAACTGACAAGGAAGAAGTAGAGAAAAATTATAAAAATTATAGGAAACAGGCAGAAGAAGTTTGGGATAATATATCAGTTCCTGTTGCTATTTTTGATGCTGATGCTGTCCTTGTTTTCGCCAACTCTGCAATTATAAAATTATTTTCAATAGAAAGCTTAGATATTTATAACAACTGCAAACTTTCAGATATTATGGACTATTTGATTAGTAATGAATCAATTTTATCTTCTCAGGATATAACAAAATACAAAGAAATGGTAATGGATCTTTTCCAAACTGTTATAGAACCTCATTGTACAAGCGTACAGCTTAAAAACGGCAATACAATGGCCGTTACGATTTCCCCAAATCATGGCGGTGGCTTAATTTTTATGTTTGAAGATATTTCAGATAAAATAGCTTTGGAGAGAGAAGTCAACGCTATGACAGCCGTCCAAACAGATACTTTAAATCATTTATCAGAAGGGGTAGTAGTTTTTGGAGCTGATAACAGAATTAAGATGGTTAATTCAGCTGCAAATTCTATGTGGGAGAAAGAAGGCAATTCTGAAGGAATCCATATTAACGATTTCTTCGAGGCATCCATTGCTCTATTTAATTCTGAATCCGAAGACAAGCTATTGAGTTCACGTCTTATAAATATGGCTGCTCAAAGAATTGAATTTTCTGAGACTTTATCTCTGTCTAATGGAAAGACTTATAACTATAGTTATATTCCTCTTCCTGATGGCTTAAATCTTGTGAAGTTTAGCGATATCACAGACAGTTCTAATTTGGAAAAATTACTTCAAGAAAAAACTGATATAGTTGATCAAATCGATAAACTAAAATCAAACTTAATCTCGAATATCTCATATGAATTGCGGGCTCCACTTCAAACAATAAAAGGCTTTGCCGAAATTTTGTTTAATAAATACTTTGGAGATCTTAACGATAAACAGTTGGAATATTGTTATGGGATTGCCAATTCAGTTGAAAGACTAACTGAGATTGTGGATGCTGTAATAAGTCTGGCTAATATCGAAGCTGGACAAATTAAGATTAAATATTCTGAGGTAAAATTATTAAAGCTTATTCAAGAATCAATCAAACTTTTTTCAGAAAGAGCGAAAGCTAGCGGAATTAAATTATCAACAGACTTTAAGGATTCAAAGTTTTCTGTCTTTATCGACGAACAGTCATTCAAGCAAGCCTTGTTTCATTTAATTTCAAGATCTTTAAGGATAACCCCTTCAGGAGGAAGTTTGACAATCTCTATCAGCACTTCGGCATCAGATCCTGATTATTTTAATTTAATCATAAAGGATAGCGGTGCGTTACTTTCTGAAGAAGAGCTTGAAAGAATCAGGAAAACGTTGATTGATAACTCAAGTAAGAAAGAATTAGATCGCTCAGTTGAATTCGGTTTGATCCTGGCAAACAACATTGTCAAACTTCATAATGGAGAAATTACCATTGAATCCAATGAAGAATCAGGCAATTCCATAACTTGTCATATTCCTGTTAAGCAATTTTTGCAATAGTTCAAATTTCAAACTATTCTAAAATGCACTTTGCTGAAGTGTTGGACTGAATTTCTAGCTCACATTAAGAAGATTGTTTATAATGTTATCGGAACTTTATCTGTGAAATTAGTCATGAAAAAGATCAAGCTATCATCAGCATATTTTGGAGAAGAAGAAATTGAAGCTGTCGCCAGAGTCTTAAAAGGCCAAGTTGTCAATATGGGAGAAGAGGTTAAGCTTTTCGAGGAAGAATTGCACAAATTTTTTGGAAGGCCAGAGTCAAATGTGACTTGTGTTCATTCTTGTTCAGCAGCTCTTCAATTATCTGTTCAAGCCTGCGATATAATTTTTGGTGATGAAGTCTTGGCTCCAACTTTGACTTTTGTTTCGACTTTTCAAGCGGTTAAGGCAAATGGAGCAATTCCTATTCCATGTGATGTTGATCCAGATGATGGATTTATTGATCTTAAAGATGCCGAATCGCGTCTGACCAAAAACACCAAAGCGATTGTTCCTGTTCTTTTTGCGGGATGTTCTTCGAAAATAAACAAGGTTTATGAATTTGCGAAATGTCATAATCTCAAAGTTATCGAAGATGCAGCTCATTCCTTTGGAGATGAAGAAGTTGCGAAAAGAGATGGAATTTTATGCTTTAGTTTTGATCCAATAAAGAATATATCATGTGGCGATGGGGGATGCATCTTGACTTCTCAAAATGACATAACCGAACGTTTGAAAGATATGAGACTTCTTGGAGTTATTGGAGATACTGAGAAAA
>CAJOOW010000124.1 GCA_905236375.1 uncultured Alphaproteobacteria bacterium
AAGATCAACTGGAATAAAGAGAGGAAAATACGCATTCATATGGCCAAGTTCTTTGAACTTATCATCCAAAATTCTCTGCATTTTCTCCCAAATTGCGTATCCATATGGCTTTATGACCATACATCCTCTAACACTTGCATTTTCAGCTAAATCAGCACCAGTTATAACTTCTTGATACCAAGCTGAAAAGTCTTCAGAGCGCGTTGTCTTTAGGGCATGTTTGGTCATAAATTTATATACAAAATATTTCAGATAACTTAAGATAGTATATCACTTTTTAAGTCTATCTGGCCTCAAAATCGTCGCATTTCTAAATTCTTACGAATATGGGAGAAAAAATAACTTAACGATCGCAGCCACCCATAATGAAATCTAAAGATCCAAGAATCGCAGTAACGTCAGGAAGTTTATGCCCAGGAATAAGCTTTCCAAGCATTTGAATTGTCGCAAAACTTGGTGATTTAAAATGCAAACGATATGGCTTCGTTCTATCTTCATTAACGATCAAATGAACTCCAAACTCTCCTCTTGGAGTTTCTACGCTTGAATAAACCATTGAATTCTTCGGAAGTTCAATGCCTCTAGCAAAAAAAGATCCATGCAAAAGTTCATCGGTTGTATTTCTTTCTTCTTCTTTATTAAATATCCCAAACGACCTTATTTCTCCTGGTTCAAGCAATTCCAAACATTGTTTAATGAGATTGACACTTTGTTTTATCTCTAAAAATCTCAACATATTTCTCGCATAACAATCGCCATCACTTAATGTTATTGGCTCAAAATTCAACTCTTTGTAAAAACCGTATTGAATTGATTTCCTGATATCATAATTAATTCCGCTCGCTCGCAAATTAACCCCAGAAATTCCATATTTAATTGCCATATTTTTTGTGACAATTCCAATTCCCTTTGTCCGATCTTTGAAAATCCTGTTGTCTAAAGCGAGCTTTTCTGTGGAGTCTATAAAAAAATCAAGATTATCAAGAAACGATTTTATTGAGTTGATACAATCATATGAGAGATCAGAAAGAAGTCCTCCTGGAATGTAATATGTCAAATGCATTCTAGCTCCGGTTGTCATCTCAAAAATATCCATGATCTTTTCTCTTTCTTCAATTCCATATAAGAAAAGACTCAAACATCCGAGATCGTAGGTCAAACTTCCAATTCCCATTATATGGCTATAAATTCTTGTTAGTTCATCAAAGATCGCACGGATAATAAGGGCTCTTCTTGGAACATCAATTTGCAGGAGTTTTTCGATAGCAATAACGTATGCATGTTCTTGTATAACTGGAGAAAGATAATCAAGCCGATCGATATATGGAATAATTGAGAGAAACCGTTTGTTTTCTACAATTTTTTCGACTCCTCTGTGAAGATATCCTATTTCTGGCATACATCCTAAAATTTTCTCGCCACGAAGTCGTAGGATCAATCTCAAAACCCCATGAGTCGATGGATGATGAGGACCAACATTTAGAATGTATTCAGAGCTTGGACGTTGCATTGTTTTTCAGCAAAGCCTCAATTCTTTCGGAATATTCCAGGGAATCATCCAGCTTAAAAGTTAAATTTGGAATAAACCTTAGCTTCATTTTTTTTGCAATTAGATCTTTAAAATAATGTGTTTGAAGTTCGAAAAATCTCTTTGTCTCCTCTTTTTTTAGCCCTCCAAGAGGTGTATAAAAAATCGTTGCGTTTCGAAGATCTGGAGAAAGATCGATATAAGTTATAGTAATTGGAGTTGGCATCTTTGATTCATCTTCATGATTTGGCAAAATCGGAAAATCTCCTCGAGAAATGGCGAAAGAGAAACACTCTTTTAGTTGAGCTGCAACTTTATCGTTTTTTCTACTAACTGTTTTTTTGCTTTCCGGTTTAAATAAATTTAACTTAGACACTAAAACATAACTGCAAAAAAGACCAACCGAAATTGATTGTAACAAAAAAGCCTGGAGTTGTCTTTACATTATCTTCTAAAAGTTTCCTTGAAAAATATGAAATCCTCCTATTTGACGACGATGTCTAACATTATCATCTCAGATTAAGGTTTAAGATATCATTTTTGGAATTTTCTTGATAAAATATGATTGTGGTGATTGGTTGGTCGCTGGGAGAAAAAATCTCAGAGGAAAGTCCGGGCTTCATTGTAAGCAAGGTGCCGGATAACGTCCGGCGTTGAAGATTGCGAAATCTTCAATAGGGAAAGTGCAGCAGAAAAGATACCGCCTTGAAAAAGGTAAGGGTGAAATGGTGATGGTAAGAGCTCACCGCGTTGCTGGTAACAGAAACGGCATGGTAAACCCCATCTGAAGCAAGACCAAATAGGAATGGCGTGGATTCGTCCGTGATCGCTTACAGTCATAGTCATTCGGGTAGGTCGCTTGAGCTTGTTGGTAACAGCAAGTCTAGATGAATGACCAAACAGAGGAGAAATCCTTGGACAGAACCCGGCTTATAGATTGCCACATATTGGTTTTTTAGGTGAGTTATGTTGCTTTATATCCTAGTTGCTGTTGCTCTTTTAATCTTTCTCAGGCTTTTTAGAGAATTTGGAAAGACTCGAGAAATCATCATAAATATGAATGATGCCGATAAAGAAAAATTACAAAATGTTATCGAAAACATTGTATCTCAACATTCAGAAGAAGTTCAAATTGAGCCAGTTTTGGATAAAGGTTCAGAGCTCAATAAGGATGTCATTAATTTACAAGAGAAATTTCAGGACTTTTCTCCATCGACATTCTTAATCAAAGCTGAGGAAATGTTTGATGCTATTTTCAACGGATTTGCAAACTCTCATCAATATCTTTTAAAAACAACGTTGACCGAGAGTCTTTATGAAAGTTTTGCTTCTCAAATTGAAAAGCGAAAATCTAAAAATCTGAGGCAAGAACTTTTGATAAAGCATAAAAAAACGACTTTGGATAAGATTCAGATTTTAGCAGAAAAAGCCAAGATTTTGGTTACATTTGATGTTTCTCAAATGAGTGCGATGGTTGATTCTGAAGGCATTTCGTTTGATAATCCGAAGAGGCTTTATCGAGATGTTATCCATAAATGGGTTTTTGAAAGAAGTTTCGGCAAAGATAATTGGATTCTTTCGAAAATATCTCAAAGTCAAGCATGAATAATTTAATTGAAAAAGCTATTGACCTTCTAAAAAAAGGAGAAATTATCGCAGCTCCAACAGATACAGTATACGGACTTCTGGCCGATGCAACTAATGACGTGGCTGTTAAAAAAGTTTTTGGATTAAAGAAAAGGCCTCTAACAAAACCTTTGATTGTTTTGGTTGATAGTATTGAAATGGCAAACGAAATAGCGACATTTTCTGAAGATTCGGAACAATTTGCTAAGAAAGTTTGGCTCATCGAGAAAAGACCTGTAACATTAATCTTTAAAGCAAAAAACATTTCGAAATTGATAACAGGCGGTGGCAATACCGTGGCTATAAGACTTCCTAATAAACAGTTTTGTTTAGATTTGATAAAAGGGATCAAAAAGCCCATCGTTGCGCCGAGCGCAAATATCTCAAATCATCCAACAGCTATTTCGGCAGAAATGGTTAAAAATGATTTTGGAGATAAAATTCCTTTAATAATCGATGAAGGAATTTGTCAAACATCGCCATCAACAATTATTGACTTAACTGGGGCGCGACCTTTAGTAATCAGATAATTAAAAGCCAGTAGTGTTTATAATGAGCCCAAAAACGCCCTTCAAATTCTATTATCGATACTCCAGATAAACTATCATGTATTGGAATTGGAAAATCGTTTTTCCATGATGGACATAGCTGAGAATATATCCAAATAAACCCTAGTGTATCAATTGCTATTGCAAAATTCTCTAAGATCCAGCATTTTTTTATCCCAGCTGCAAGTGGGGGGATTTGTCCCAGGCCCCGATTATGAAACTGGGAAGTTTCTGGAATATACTGTGAGGGATGTACTTGTGAAGAATCTTCACAAGTAATGTTCAGAGAGCCAACTTGAAGATTTGTTTTTTGCAAAAAAGGCGGAAATCCCATTTCTTTTCTTTCCGAACATAATTCAGTTGCCGTTTTAGGGGTTTTAAAACGGAGTGGATCGTTTCCAACAACATTACAAGGTTAAGATGTTGGAACCTTTCTTTTGATCTCTGCAGCATTGCTACTTTGTCAGTTACTAGAAGGGCAGATGTTTCCTTAGAAGCTACCACCACATTTCCGAAAAGATATGTTGTTATGACTATAATAAGAATAGAAAAACTTCTACAACACATTGTTCATACTCCCCACCACTATGTGTCATTATTGTACCATAATGTCTTCTAGACTTGTGAATTTTATTTTCAAATT
>CAJOOW010000125.1 GCA_905236375.1 uncultured Alphaproteobacteria bacterium
ATCACCGTATTCGAGTTTCAATTCAAATAGTAATTTTAAGAAATAATCACAAAGTTCATCCGAATAGGCACACAGGTGCTTCTTTTTTATATAAATAGCACGAATGAAGTTGGCTTCAGCCATCGGATTCCGACTTTTATATATCGATTGTTTTTGCATTGTATGCAGAACCCCTGTTTCTAAAAATTAGCAATAATATCGGATGTTGTAGTGAAATTTCGGGATGTTTAACACAAGGGCATCGTAATTATAAAAGCATCCTCGTGCCAAAGAGTCCAATTTGTCATTGTCATTTAATTTAACTAAATTTGTGCGAAAAGCCCAGTTGTCATGTATATTCCACAAATCGATTTCAGTATTGTTGAAAAACAATTTCATTCCACCAAATCTATTGACATCAAACACACACCTGTTGTAATTAAGAATACTCAATAGTTTCTCGTTGGGTATATCTGCAACAATATCCACATCCCGACTCTCTTTGCCATTAAGCGTATCTCTGACAAAACCTCCTATGATATAGGCGGCACCTTCAGCAAGCAGATCGTAAATGACATTTCGCAAGGAAGGTAACTCCTCTAATAATTCGTGAAATTTGTTTTGAAACAGATTTCGAACAACTACTTGGTTGCCAAGAATCATAATTTGATGCCCTTTAAAGCTTGATATAAAGAAATTGCATGTCCATCTGTCATTCCAGATATATAATCCACTATCAATCTCAGACGATTATAAAAATCATTCGGATAATTTGTGTGTCTCTCGAAAATAGTCTTGAAATTCGAAGATATGATATTGTATAATCGAGACTGGTAATTGTTCCCTTCTGATTTGAAATCGGGGCTTTCAGCTGCAGTAACAAAAAAACCTAACAGACCTTCAATGGCTTCTTTTCCCGCCAACTCTTTTATTAGAATCGACTTGTTGTTAAATATCCTTCCTGTCAATTTTTTGTATGCTTCTCTAATATCAGAAGCATCTGACACTTTAATAAGTTCATCCTCCAATTCGCCATTCATAATGAGATCATACTTTTCTTTAAAAGTGTTCAAAATGGCATTAATCATTAGTGTTTGTGTTTTGATTCGAAATTTCTGCACAATAATCGAATCCCTGTTTCTTAACGATTTGTCAAATTTCGTCTCTAACTCTTCCAGACAGGCTAAAACCTCTTCTTTATTATTCTTCAAATTTGACTCAAACACCTCTTTAACATCGTCCACTTTGATTATTCCCAATTTTATTCCATCTTCAATGTCCGCCGCGCTGTATGCTATATCGTCTGCTGCTTCCATCAAATAAACAATTGGACTTCTCCTGTGATGCAACTGCAGATAATCATTAATAGCTTTGTATTTATCCGTCTCTGAAACAAAATAGCCAAATTTCTTCTTTGCAATTTCAGTGAAAGGATTTTTATTCCCTTCCAAGGAGTCTGACGGATATTTCACCACAGATGCTAACGTAGAATAGGTTAGATTATAGCTGTATTCATCTCCGAAGTAATATAGTCGGGTCAAAATACGAAATGTCTGAACATTACCATCGAAATGAATAAAATCAGCTTTCTCAATGTCAGACAACACATTTGGGTGCTTTTCAAAATAATCCTTGAAAAAACCTTGTATGGCTACTTCTCCAAAATGACCAAATGGGGGATTACCTAAATCATGGACTAAACCAGAGACTCTCAACAATGAACTTAAAAAACCGATTTTATCATTGCAGATATCTCCTTTCTCATTTAGGATCTTTTCAACACTTTGTCCTATTGACCCTCCGATATATGAGACCTCCAACGAATGAGTTAAACGAGTGCGAATATAATCATTCGACTCCAAAGGGAAAACCTGAGTCTTATCTTGCAAACGACGTATAGGAGCACTTGATATCAGCCTTCCGTAATCACTTTCAAAGGGATTTCTGCCATCCAAAAGAATCGTTTCGCTTTTTTCCCGAAATCTCTTATCACTTAAGAGAAGTTCCCATTTTGCTTTGTTATCCATTTATATAATTGTTAGGGAATATGTTTTTTCATTGCTGTCCACTAAAAGATCGGAATCGTTCTTTGAAATAGTAGTAAAATCAGTCAATTCCAGAGATTTTGAAATGAAACGGATTTGAATTTATCTTTGCCGTCAAAACAAACGATGGCAATATGCACAAAGGTAAATACGTGTTCGCACAACTGTTGGACTTCATCG
>CAJOOW010000126.1 GCA_905236375.1 uncultured Alphaproteobacteria bacterium
ATGGAGTGACAGATCCTCATAATATGGGAGCAATAATAAGAACCGCAGCTACATTTGGAATAAAAGCCATTATCATAAGTGACAAAGCTTCATGTAAGATCACAGGAACTGTTGCCAAAGCTGCATCTGGCGGGATAGAACATGTTTCCATTATTGTTGTAAAAAATCTTTCGCAAGCTATAGAAAAATTAAAAACATTTGGATTCTGGATTATCTCGTTTTGCGAACGTGGCAATCAATTCCTTCATGAAATAGATTTAAAAGGAAAAACCTGCTTGATCTTTGGCTCTGAAGGAGATGGAATTAGAAGATTGCAGAAAAAAAATTCTGATTTTGTTGTAAAACTTCCAACTAAGCCAAACTTTCCAACACTGAATGTTTCAGCCTCTGCTGCTGTCGCTTTTTATGAAGTCGCCAGACAAAATAACTTTGCATTATGATTAATCTGCGAGAACTTAGCGAATTCCTGTCGATCCAATGCCTCCTTGGCCTCTTGCGGACTCGGATAATGCTTCGACCTCAGACCATTCAGCTTTTTGAAACGGAACAATTATCAATTGAGCTAAACGCATTCCGTTTTCAATAACAAATTCTTTTTCAGAATGATTTATCATGATTAACTTCAGTTCTCCCCGATAATCGGCATCAATAATCCCAGGGGAATTCAAAACAACAATTCCACTCTTTGCTGAAAGACCAGATCTCGAACAAACCATCCCAAAGAATCCTTCTGGAATTTCACAAGCTATACCTGTTGGGATTATGTCACTCTTTCCTGGGAAAAGAACAATTTCATGATCAATACAAGCCTTTAAATCTGCACCAGCGCTGTATTCAGAACCATAAACGGGAATCTCCGCTTTTTCATTTAATTTTTTAAAATTGATCTTCATGATCTTCCCTTTCGAATTATATTGATTATTTCTGGATCCGCTGATAAAGCTTCGAAATTGCATGTAAATAACTTATAGATATCATCCGATTTATCAACATCAATGATCTTTGTTATAAGTTCTCTGATTCTTCCTTGGAAATTTCGATCCATTGCGATATTTAGCAATAGCCAAAGTTTCTCAATATTGTTGTCAGGAATTGATGTCATTGCAGATTGTGCAAATTCGAAAATATCATTCCTTTTAATCTTCAAAAGATATTTAGAGATTATCCGATTTGGATTGCAACAAAGTGTTTGCGATATTGCATCTAAAATCTTTTTTTCTTCATACCGTTTCGATATGTTTTCAAAAACAAAATCTAGAAATTTACAGAGAATCTCAATATTTGCGGGGTAATCCTTATGAAGCCTTTCGATGATCCTGAGCTTCTTATCAGTCTCATCCGCTATTTCAAAATTAACCATTTCCAATTCAATGTGATATTTGTTTATGAAACTTTGCGAAAGATTGTATTTGAATTTAGCCGGATCAAAGCTAAAGGAGACGGATCCATATCTTGCGCGCTTCGCTATCTCTAGAATCTCATCTTGGACAACTGCTATTTCTTCGTAATAATTCCGAATAGCTTTATTTGCAAGAGTTATGGCAGAATTTAAATCTCCAGAACTTACGAAACTCTGCAAATCCTTCTTTATCATGAAAATATCAATACAATGAATTCCAGTCTTTTCAAAGTTTTTGCTGAGCTTTAGATTTCGTTTTAAAGCTAGAGCTATTTTTAGAATTTTCAAATTTTCAACAACGGGCGTCCTTTCAAAAAGTCTTGTAAATTCGTAGTCATCCGCGACAATTAATTTCGATATAGCGCCTATAGATTTTATTTCCTCTGCTGTTTTATCCTTAATAAATAAAGAGAGAAACCAAACAAAAAATGACTTTAAAGCAAAGCAAATAAACCAAAATGAAAGAAGACTTATGCATATGACGTAGATCCCTATCGAAAACTCCTGCCCTCCAATAGAGATTTCAAATCGACCGATTTCTTTCGTCCATAATTCAAGAGCAATCAACGTTGCTATCGTTAGCAATATCAGCCAGAATTTTCTCCAAAACTTCACAGATCTTTTGTTTTAAATTTGCAGTTATTTTATTATACGATAATCCCATTTCAGAATCAATTTATTGATCGTTGCCCTTTCAGAGATATCTTCGCTGCTTAGTACCTCTTCGTTCTTTTTAGAACGTTGAAGAGAAGCCGAGGATAAATCTTTGTGTTTCATCGTATTTCTCTTTTCTTATAGGAAGAGCGTATGTCAGTTTAATTGGTCCAAATGGTGTTACAAAAGAAACACCAAAACCGATCGATTGTCTGATTTTCTTCCTATCTAGAATTTTATGACCTGCAACTGTACTATTTTCAAATCCAGTAAATGTTGCCTTTTCATGCTTGACTCCTCCTGCTTCGATCTTTTCAGCATCTTTATCAATATTTAAGTATTTGCTTTTTTTGCGTGAGGCATCCCAGAGAGTTCCAAAATCCGTAAATACAAACCCTCGGAATTGTAATTCTTCAGGCAATCCAAGAGGGAACGCGTATTCGATTGTGCCTTTCCAGTATTTTCTGGCTCCTAAGAAGTCTCTACGCGCAGCATATTTAGCCGGGGTTACCCCATCTTTTGAAACTTTGTATGCAGTTGAAGCAAATGGGCCAACACCGGCATATTCAAATCCTCTAAATGACTCCATTCCGAGCATGAAACTATCAGCTATATGAGACTGTTTTCCTCCAAGTTTACTCATTATTCCTCCTGATAATGAAAATGTTAACGAAGTCTTTCTGAATGCTGGCATTACATAAGCTCCAGTTAACTCATTCTTCAAATGTTTTGCATGACCTCCAAGTCCCGCAACTTGTGTTGCCAGAGAGACACTGAATGAGCCTTTCAATCCTCTAATGAAATGAGTCGAATATCCAATTGTATGCTTCAATGAAGATAGATTGTTCTTAGCGCTCGTCGACGACAGCATGTTTCCATTATGTTTTTGAACTTGATCCAAAATTAAAGGAGATACTCCTTTTGAAACATCTTGGAACTTCCTGTAATCCCACTCATATTCCCAACTTTGATTAAAATGTGTACTTAGATCATATGAAAGCCCGAGAGATCCACCGAGTTCTTTTATGTTAAATCCATCGAATCTCGAAGAAACATATCTATGTCCTGCTATCGAACCCTCCATATCTTTGTCAAATATATGAGGGTCAGAAACTTCAACCTGAACATTGTTCAAGAATCTGAACTTTTCTTTCTGCTTTTCTTTACTCTTTGAACCATTTTCATCTATTGTGCGGCTTCTTCCAGAAACAGAACGACTTGATCCAAGGAAGACCGATAGTGTTTTTCCAGTTCCGAAAAAGTTCTTCTCGTTATATGTTAAATCGATACCAATCCCATCTGATGATGAATAACTTGCGGCAACCATTGCTTCCGCTGTAGGAGCTTCTTCAACACTAACATGCAATATGCATTTGTCTGGAGAGTTCGGATCAGGCATCGCTTGTATATCAACTTTTTGGAAATAACCAAGATCCTTTAGCCTGTATTCAGACATCTTCACAAATGATTGGTTATAAGCATCGCCTTCTTCAAGAATTATTTCTCTTCTAATGACGCTATCGCGGGTCTTTGTGTTTCCACTTATTATTATTTTCGATATGTAAACTTTTTCTCCTTCAGCAATATTGAATGTAACATCAACTGTCTTATGAGTTGGATTCTTTATTAGTTTTGGAGAAACATTAACAGTTGGAAATCCGCTTTTTCCAATTTGTCGCGCAATGTTAGTTGTATCAATTTCAACATACGATTCTTTGTACATATCTCCTTTTCTGCAGTAGAGGTCTTTTTCAAGCCCTTTTGGGGAAACTTTAGCAACATTCGATTTTACTGCAACTTTATCGAAAGAGTATTGTTCTCCTTCATCAATAGTGAATGTTAATATAAACGATTGTTTGTTCGGGGCTAATTCTGCTACCGCTGAAATAACTCTGGCATTAATATATCCCTGTTCGTGATAATATTTTGCAATCGCTTGTTTATCTTCTTCCATTCGATCTGCATCATAAATATCATCTGTAACGAAGAAACGATACCATCTCTTCACTTTCGAATAGATGATATCCCTTAAATCTGAAGAAGAAATCTTTTCGTTACCTATAAATATTATCTTACTTATACCGGCAGCGTGCCCCTCATCAATCTCAAATACCAAATCAACTCGATTATCCTTTCGTTTGATAATCTTTGGATTAACTTTTGCGTCATATCTTCCCATTTTCCTGTATTGTTCCAACAAACTTTGTTGTATCTCTTTCACTTTTTCTGGCGACAATACCTCATGAGATCCTAATTTTATAGCCTTTTTTATATCTCTATCTGAAATTTTCGAGTTTCCCTCAAATCTCACTTTATCAAGCGTTGGGGCTTCTTTGACTTCAACGATAACGACAGAACCATTCATTTTAACTTTGACATCCGAGAAAAATCCCGTCCCTTTTAATGCTTTTAAGGCATCATTGATAGATTCGTCGTCACAGTCATCTCCCACTTGAATTGGAAGATATGTGCTTATTGTCTCTTGTTCGATCCTTTCGCATCCAATATACTTTATTGCAGTAACCTTCGTTGCTTCAGCTCCGCAAGCTAAAATCAAGCTCAACATTATGAGCGCTGTTGTCTTTTTCACTTCCATCTTCATTTGACTATACTCTCCAACCAACTAAAAAACTTGATATTCACAAGATCGTTCCATATTCCCAATAACATAAGCCCAACAACTATAATTAGGCCTGCTATGAATATTGCGTTTATAAACGTTTTGTGAAGTGGTTTGCCAATTATCCACTCGATTCCAGAAATAACGACAGATCCTCCATCCAAAACAGGAATTGGTAGAAGATTTATCGCTCCTAGAATAACTGAAATCATTGCAATCATTGTTATAAAGCTTGCAACTCCGGCTTCTGCACTCGCTGATGAAATATTGAAAATTGAAATAATTCCACCAACATTTTTAGAACTCATAGAGCCGGTTGCTATCTTAAAAATTGCTTTCATGTTCTGCGTTGCCATAACATATGTCGTTTGCAGTGAAAGTTTTGCAGCTTCCCAAATAGAAACTTTTTTATAGTTATAACCCTTTGTCGTTATCCCAATCGTTTGGATTGGTTTTATTTTCCCATCTGTTTTTTCGAACATATCGATTGATATTTCTTTGTTCTGATTTTCTCTATTAATTTTCAGAACTAGTTTCTTTCCGACCGAGCTTTTTACTTGTTCAACGATATTAAAGAAATTCTTCGTCTCAATCCCATTTGCGGATGTTATGATATCTCCAGTCCTGAGGCCAGATTTATAAGCTAGCGTATCTTCTGAAACAACAGTGACAGAATTGTCAGGTTCTTGCATACCTATTGAGACAGCTAATGCAAAAAAAACAGCTACTGAAAATATAAGATTCGCAAGAGGACCTCCGAGTGAAATTAAAAGCCTTTGCCACGGTTTCTTTCTGTGGGCAGACATTCTGGCCATATCCTCTTCGGTATATCCATCTGGGATGGTTTCCGTGACACTCGTTGCGTCTGCATCTCCGAACATTTTGACATATCCGCCAAGAGGCAATAAAGACACTCTCCATTCTGTGCCTTTTTTGTCCTTTCTTGAAAACAACACTGGCCCGAAGCCAATCGAGAAAGCTTCACAGAAAACACCATTCATTCTGGCGATAATAAGGTGCCCAAGTTCATGCACAACGACAACAACGCCTAGTAAAATAGCAAAAGTTAACACCGGAACAAAAAATGCCATTTCATAATCAAGAAAACCTCATCATCCTATTAAAATGATAGCACAAAGGATCAAGGTTTTAAATTGTTTTTCCTGAATTTGTAGAAAAATTCTTGTGAGTTATTCATAAAAAGTGCACAAATTTAAAAATTTATTGCAATTTTAAAAAACTTGGATTCCTTGGCTTTTGCCAGCAAAAATAGCAAAAACCGACGCCCTTGAGATGCCTATTTTTGAAATGCTATACTGATTGAGTTGTTAGCAAATTATTAATTTAAATTATGTTGCTTAGGATTTTTCTTTCTTTGCTAATTTTTTCATCATCTTTGTTTTCATGTTCTTTAAAAGATTTTGATATTGAAGTTATTTCTCCTTCAAGCGGAGTTTCTCAGACTCTTTGGAATAAAATATCCAGAATTATAGGGAAAGATCTAACCGGTCCAATGGGAACTTCTGAAGATCAAGTTTTTGTCGATGAAATTGCAAAATTTCAAAAACTCGATAAATCTTTAAAATCCGATCACAGAATAATTTGGGCTCTGAGAGGCGGATATGGGATTGATAAGATAATGTGTCGTGTGTCTAGTTCTGATTATTCCAAAACACGAAAAAAGATCATTATTGGATATAGCGATCTGACTCCACTTATGTTGCATCTTTATCAGAAATATGGATGGATTGCCATTAACGCTCCGATGCTTAGGGATTTTGCATTCGGCGACAAATCTGAAAAAACTTATCAAACCATTGTTGACTTGCTCAAAGGAAAGATCAAAAACTTGAAATTTTCCGACTTAAAAGCCTTAAATAACAAGGTCCGAAATGTTTCAGGAAAAATTATTGGAGGAAATTTAAATTGCATCATTTCAACAATCGGAACCCCATGGCAAATTGAGACTAAAGGAAAGATAATTTTGATTGAGGATACTCAAATTGCTGGCTATCATTTGGATCGTTTATTAACTCACATGAAAAACGCAGGACTTTTTGATCAGGCTATCGCAATAGTCTTTGGCGATTTTGGTAAAGATGTTTCAAAAATCCTAAGACGTTTTGCCTCAAAGATTGAGATTCCTGTGTTTAAAAGCAACAGTTTTGGCCATGAAAAAGCTAATCTCCCTTTTGTTTATGGCGCTGATAGCTCTATAACTTTTTCAAATAACGGGGCCGTGCTTGAAATGAAACCAAAATAAAAGGAGGCCATCATAGCTTCCTTTATTTTTCACAATCATTGGCTATTTGTTAGGTTTGAATGTGGCTTACAAAAATCGAGAATATTGATTCTATAGCACTCAACTTTTCGGATATACATAGGTTTTCAATACCTGATGTTATAGTCAATTTGTTTCTTTATATCTATTCCACAAATCCGGCCTGTTTTCTTTTGTTATTTTTTCCGATTGATTTAGGCGCCAAGAGTCGATTTCTTTATGATTTCCGGAAAGCAAAACGCTTGGAACTTCGAGACCATTCCAAATAGCTGGCTTGGTATATTGAGGATATTCCAGAAGATCGTTCTCAAAGGATTCATCCAGCGTGCTTTC
>CAJOOW010000127.1 GCA_905236375.1 uncultured Alphaproteobacteria bacterium
AAGAGATATATTCTTTTGGTCCGAGGAAAAGGCAACAAAGAACGCATCGTGCCTCTTAATCAATTCGCTATCGAAGCTATAAGAAATTATCTTCTCGATCAAGATCCAAAATTTAAATCAAATCAATTTCTTTTTCCATCACATTCAAAGGAAGGGCATATGACCCGTCAAGGTTTCGCAAAACTCTTAAAAGAGATAGCCATTGAAGTTGGAATTTCTCCGCAAAAAATATCGCCTCATGTTATCAGACATGCCTTTGCGACTCATTTGTTGTCGCATGGAGCTGATCTGTTAAGTATTCAAAAACTCCTCGGTCACAAGGACATTTCAACTACTCAAATTTATACTCACATTTCTAATGAAAAGATCAAAAAGCTTGTAGAAAGCAATCCAAATATCAAGAAGCTGAAAATATAAAACATCAAAGGCCCTGGGGAAATCCCAGCGCCGTTTTTATGAACATGTAAAAAGTTCGACTTAGAACTTATATCCGATTCCAAGTTTGAATGCGTGGCTTGTCGTTGGAATCTTCCTGAATTCTGGAGCCATTTTGCCACTGATCTTGGCTTTATTTCTGAATTCATAATTGTATTCAAACTTTGCGAAGACTTTCGGAGTAATTTCATATCTGAATCCTGCCCCAATGACTGGGGTAATTCGAATTGAGTTCTTCTTTTCGAGTTTCCCTCCAGCTCCTATACCTAGGAAGTTTTCCAAGGCTCCTTCTTCCATAGCAGGGTTATCAACAATGTTTGGTAGCTTCATATGCCAGCTGTTGAGTTTTGCACCAAAGGTGATATATCCTTCAAGTTCTGGTCTAAATTGGTATCCCAAACGAGGCATTAAAGCAATATGAAAACGTTGCTTTAAAGAGCCTTCCCTCGCTGTTAGTGTGATGGTGTCTTCGCCTCTGAGCGCTTCTATTTTGGTGCATCTAATCTTCGTTTTTCCAAAATCAAAACCGGCCGACAGTTCTATTCCCAATCTGAAATTCTTTATTTTGTGTTCGTATCCAAAGAATAGTTCAGAGATAAATTTCGCTTTTTTATTCTTATAGTGGTACAAATCTTCACTTTCATCAGAAAAAGAGTTAGCAGCACTTGCCGGTATTTGGTGGTTAGGTAAACCCATCACTTCGCTTACTTTCCACTCGCTTGAGCTTCCTCCATAAGTATCTCCAGTAGCGTATGTATGAGGTTTAACCTTTGCCTTTGTCTCTGTGAAATTAACTCCAAAGTTTGCTCCAATGTAAAAATTGTTAGAGCATGGGCATCCTGCATAGGCCGTTGACGCAACCGCGGCGATTAATCCGCTGATTAAAATTTTGTTCATTATTCTCCCTTTAAAAAAAATTTTATGTTTTCAGTCTGAAATACCTCTGAAAAAAAAAAAAAAAGGATTTCTGGCGTTTCTGAGACACGTTATTAAAATGTTGTGTCAAAAAAACAACAAATTTAGATAAAATGTTATGTTGTTTCGGGCTCTATGAACTCTAAAGCCCTAAACAAATCAAACTCATTCGATACCAATCAATTCGGCCTTTTTTGTTTTGTCCATTGCAAAGATATGAGTAGCAAAGGAGTTAATGAATGATCTATTATGGCTGACAACCAAGACTGTTCCGTCATATCCATTTAAAGCTTCCGAAAGAGCTTCAGCGCTTGACATATCAAGATGATTCGTCGGTTCGTCTAATATCAAGAAATTGCTTTTCTGAGCCAAGAGAGCAGCAATTATGACTTTGCTTTTTTCCCCTCCAGACAAAACGCTAACTGGCTTTTTAACATCATCTTTTGAAATCAGAAGACAGCCCAAAATAGCTCTTGCTTGTTGTTGATTAATGTCTTTTGTTAATTTCAAAACGTTTTCCAAAGCATCAAGTTTTGGATCCAAGATATCGAGTTGACTCTGAGCATAATAACCAATCGAAACATTGTTGCCAACTTTCATTTCTCCAGATATTAATGGGATTTCACCGATTATTGTCTTTAGCAATGTTGATTTTCCAATTCCATTAGTTCCAATGATTGCTATTTTATTTCCTCTTATAATCCTGAGCTCTAGATTTTTATTAAGGGGAATCCCATCATAACCAATCACTCCATCTTTCAAATCCAAAACAACTTTGCCACTCTGCTTTTCAACAGCCATTTTAAAAACTGGTTTTTGATCCGATTCCTCGATATCAATTCTCGATTCGAGTTCTTTCAGTCTTTCAATCATCTTTATTTTGCTTTGAGCTTGTTTTGCCTTTGAAGCTTTATAGCGAAACTTATCAACGAATTCTTGGAGATGATCCTGCTTTCGTTTTAATGCTTCTTTTTGCTTTTTTGCAAATTCAGAATTGGCTTCTCTCTGTTCAACAAAATCATCGAAGTTGCCGTTATAAACTTTAACATTACCATTCGATATATGAATAATTTGATCAGAAAGGTTATTCAAAAATTCGCGATCATGTGAGACAAAAAGCAAAGTTCCTCGAAACGATTTTAAATACCCTTCAAGCCAAGTTAAGCTCGGAAGGTCAAGGTGATTTGTTGGCTCGTCAAGAATCAAGAAATTTGGCTCATTAACGAGAAGTTTGGCAAGTTCAAGTCTCATTCTCCAACCACCAGAAAGAATAAGTGGAGATTCATCAAATTGACTCGTTTCAAATCCCAATCCAACTAAAACCCCTTTGGCATTAGATTCTAGGGCATATCCTCCTTGATCAGAAAACGCCTTTTCGATTTTTTCATAATTGGCATAGACTTCCTCCGAATAGTTTTCAGATAACTCTTTCAATGCCAAGTGTAATTTATTTTGAAGTTCACAAAGTCTTAAGTGTCCAGAAATACATTCTTCCAAAACTGTTTCTTTTGGATTGTCATTAGGGTTTTGAGGAAGATATCCAAGAACACAATCTTTAGGAATTATAACTTCTCCTGAATCGTATTCTTCAAGGCCTGCTAGAATATTCAAAAATGTTGTCTTTCCAGCCCCATTTGGCCCAACGATTCCAATGTTAGTATTCTTCGGAAAATGATACGAAAAATCGCGAATAATCGTTCGATCTCCAAATTTTTTAACGAGGTCTTTAACGATAATCATACGTGACTTAAAGGCCGTAACTGCTAGTGCTGTCTATGGTAACATAAAGTCAAAGAAATTTAAATATCATCGCTTTTTTCAAAGCCAGGCAAGAATGCCTGGCATATTGCTTCTTAAGTATTTTTAGCGCGTGATATTATTCATCGTCCGTTGCAGGATCCCCTGTCGGAGGTGTTCTATGATGGTTGGCAATAGAAATATGATCAACGACAGTGATTGGATTTTTCGAAAACTTCATATCTTCATCATCTTTTTCCAAGTAGTGCACGGTTACTTTATTTATTCCAAGAGGATTGACTCTCAGTAACAACATTTGAAGGTTGTCAGGGGTTAGTGGCGCTCTTTCTGCTAGATCCCTAGCAATGTCTAGTCTAAGCGTTGAAACTTCATGTTTGTCCAACAACCTTTCCATATAGAGAAAACCGGCAGCATTTTGGCATAATCTTCCAACAACTTTTTGTTTTTCTTCATCGGTATCTTTTTGAGCCATGATAAATTCAAAAAACTCCGTTTCTTTATTTTTATCTTCAAAATACAGTGCTAACGTGTCAAATTTATTCGTTGATTCGTTCTTGAATATATCTAATCCGAGACAAATTGGAACATCCTGGTTACATATGCCCAAAAGAATCGCATCTTTCGGCAAACCCGCATTAGCTCCCTGGAACATTGTCATGGCAAATGCGGATATAACTAATAATTTATTTAGTTTGCTCATACTTTTCTCCTTTAAACGTTTATTGCGAGTCTCTAAAATGCTCCCCATGAACACTTTTTCTCGCTTTTTCAATTTAAAAACAGAAAAGTTAAAAATCCGTTAATTTTTACGGTTTTTTATATATGATTACAAAAAAGTTTTTATTCTTCGCTTTACGACCTCAACCGCAGCTTCTCGCCCGGCTCCAAGATATTTTCTCATATCAATATTGGATTTATTTTCAGCTAGATATTTTCTAACTGTCCCTAAAAATGCAATTCTAATATCCGTATCAACATTAACCTTTGCAATTCCGTTTTTGATCGCTTCCTTGATATCAGAATCGGTTATTCCAAAAGCATTTTTGAGGTCTGCTCCATATTGATTGCAAATTTCAACTAAATCGGCATAAACCGAAGAGGCACCATGAAGGACCAAGGGAAATTCCCCAACTTTCTTTTTGATTTCTTTCAATGTTTCAATTGATAACTTCGGATTCCCCAGACGGCCTTTATTAGGGCCATGGCTTGTCCCAATTGCAACTGCTAAACTTGAAATTCCGGTTTTTTCTACGAAATCGAGGGCTTGACTTGGATCTGTATAAAAAGCTTTCCCTTCAGAAACACTAACTTCGTCTTCAACTCCTGCCAATGTTCCAAGTTCTGCCTCAACGGAAACTCCGAAGTTCTTAGCATAATTGACAACTTCTTTTGTTACTTTGATGTTGTCTTCATAATCCAATGAACTTGCATCGATCATAACCGATGAGAATCCATTGTCGATTGCTTGTTTACAAATCTCAAAATCTTTGCCGTGATCTAAATGCAAAGCCAAAGGAACTTTTGATTCATCGACCGCGGCAGATATCATAGCTTTGAGATAACCAAACCCCATATAGGTTATTGCAGATGACGAAGCTTGAAGAATAACTGGCGTTTGCATTTTATTTGCAGCTGTGACAATCGCTTGAATCGCTTCCATATTTGTAAAATTAAAAGCTCCAATTGCGATTTTTTTAGACAAAGCTTCATTTAGAATTTTTTCAGCTGGAACTAATTTTTCATTTACAAACATTATTCTCAAAACGTTTCTGTCAGATCTCTCTTCAGATTATAACTTTTTTGTCAACATTTGTGAAACTGTTTGAAAAACCCATGTGCCGGTGAAAATATGATTCTTATTAAACAATTTTAGTTAGAAAGTCAGTCTCGGTGATTTGTTCATATTTCTTCATGTTACTTCTTGATGAATTTGTTACTTACAAGATCTTTTCTGAAGCTATTCAAACATTTTACGCGGCCAAGGCATAGTGAATGAAAGAGCATTATGCGGCCGAAAACAACAAAAAGAGTAACTGCCCCGATTTGAA
>CAJOOW010000128.1 GCA_905236375.1 uncultured Alphaproteobacteria bacterium
AGGATTCCTAATCTTAATCCAACTGGATTTACCTTCTGTCCCATAGTGCCCTCAAATTCTCTCTTCTACGACTATTGTGAGATGGCTAAACGGTTTCGTTACGACCTCTCCTCTTCCGCGACCTCTTGGATGGAATCTGCGAAGTTTAATACTGTAGCCAACATGAGCTTCTTTAACAATCAATGAATCAGGATTCATTCCATTGTTATTTTCTGCATTTGCCATAGCAGACATCAAAGTTTTTCTGACATCATTCGCAATTCTTCTCTTTGAATAAAGCAAAACATCCAACGCTCTTTGAGCCTTCATTCCTCTTATCATCGAAGCAACAACATTGAGCTTTTGAGGACTCACTCTAATTTTTCTTAAAATAGCCTTTGCTGTATTGTTTTGCATAATCACTTCTTCACTTTCTTATCAGCACCATGCCCATAATATGTGCGAGTTGGTGCAAATTCTCCAAATTTATGTCCAACCATATTCTCGGAAACCGAAACAGGAATAAACTTTTTCCCATTATGCACCCCGAATGTTACCCCGACGAATTGAGGCAAAATTGTTGAACGTCTAGACCAAATCTTTATAACATCAGAACGCCCAGAAGCTTTAACAGCCTCAGCTTTCTTTAATAAATACCGGTCAAAAAATGGTCCTTTCCAAACAGATCTAGGCACGTTTACTCTCCTTACTTACGTTTTGATATTATATACTGATTCGTACGTTTATTTCTACGAGTTTTTTTACCTTTTGTAGAAATACCCCACGGAGTCACTGGATGTCTTCCACCAGAAGTCTTACCTTCACCACCTCCATGTGGGTGATCAACAGGGTTCATAGCAACACCTCTGACGCATGGGCGTTTTCCAAGCCATCTATTTCTTCCAGCTTTGCCATAGCTCCTGTTTTGATGATCAGGGTTAGAAACAACACCTATCGTTGCTGTACATAATCCACTAACTAATCTTTGTTCCCCCGAAGGCAATCTTAAAATGACATGAGGCCCATCACGACCAACCAATTGAACTGAAGATCCTGCAGAACGAGCCAATTGGGCTCCTTTGCCAACTTTTAATTCAATATTGTGAACCACAGTACCAACTGGGATATTTTTCAAAAGCATTGTATTGCCAGGCTTAATATCAGCCTTATCTGAAGAAACAATAGAGTCTCCAACCTTCAGCTTTTGCGGAGCGATAATATATTTCATCTCGCCATCAGAATATTTCACCAAAGCAATAAAAGAACTTCTGTTTGGATCATATTCAATTCTTTCAACAACAGCCTCAATATCTTTTTTATCTCTCAAGAAATCAATTATTCTATAGCGCTGTTTATGACCGCCTCCTCTATTCCAAACGGTAACATGGCCATGATTATTTCGCCCTGCCCTATCAATTTTATTTTTTGTCAACTTTTTGACAGGACGTCCTTTCCAAAGATCAGATCTATCGATATTAATGAGCTGTCTTTGTGATGTCGTAACTGATTTATATTGTTTCAATGCCATCTTACTGTACTCCAACTCCTAATTCGATTTTATTTCCAGCTTCCAATCTAACGATAGCTTTCTTAAAATCTGCTCTTCTTCCATATTTTCCTCTAAAGCCTTTGATTTTGCCTTTATTAACCATAGTGTTAACTTTTGCAACTTTAACTCCAAAGATTCTCTCAACAGCTTTTTTAATGTCTGTTTTAGTGGCATCTATATCAACAACAAAGACATAAGAACCAGCTTTTTCGAGAATCATTGTAGATTTTTCAGTCATAACTGGATATCTTAAAACATCATAGTCTTTAGAATAAGCTTGCACTTTATCCGTCATACGAGCCTCCCTTCTAATTCTTTCATCGCATCAACTGAAACAACTAACTTATCTTTTCTGATTATGTCATAGACATTAGCTCCAATTTGCGGAATGAAGTCGTATCCAACTATGTTGGACATTGCATAGAGCATATTGTCATTATAATCGACATCGATAAATAATGTTGATTTCGAATTCTCAAATCTATTCAAGAAATCTTTTGTTTTGATTCTCTTATCATATTTCAAAGAATCTACAACAACCAAGTTACCATTTTTGGCTTTTTCAGAAAGGACCATCTTTAAGCCAAGCTTACGGACTTTCTTTTGAAGATTATAGCCATGATCTCTCATAACTGGGCCAAAAACAATCCCGCCACCTCTGAATTGAACTGCTTTTTTAGAGCCATGACGAGCTCCGCCTGATCCTTTTTGACGAACGAATTTTCTAGTTGTTCCATGAACATCAGACTTACCTTTAACAGTATGAGTCCCTGCTCTTCTCTTCGCTAGTTGCCATAATATGACTCTCGTTATGATGTCTCTTCTCGGCAACAATCCAAAAACAGCATCTGAGAGTTCTATTTCTCCCGAGACCTTGTTTTTGTTATCTAAAATATTAAACTTCATTTTTCTATACCCAATAACGCTTAGCTAGATTTCTTAACAGCATCACGAACATAAACTATCGCTTGCTTGCTTCCAGGAACAGCTCCTTTAATAAAGATTACTCCCTTTTCTTTATCAACAGAATGAACCTTCAAATTTAAAACTGTAACTTTTGTGTCACCCATATGGCCAGGCATTCTTTTTCCTTTAAAAACACGGCCAGGAAGAGTTCTGTTTC
>CAJOOW010000129.1 GCA_905236375.1 uncultured Alphaproteobacteria bacterium
AATATCTGGAAAATTTGAAAAACAAAGGTTTGTCTCTTCTAGAAGTTTGTTGTCATTGTTAAAAAGTTCGACATAATCGAGCCGGATATTGATCTTATCAATATTTGCCAATGGCTCCATTAGCCATCTTGACAGCATTCTACCTCCCTGGGCTGTTTTAGTCTTGTCGATATTGTAAAGTAGAGTGCTTTTCTTTTCTCCAGATTGAGATCTTGTTAATTCTAAGCTTTTTCTAGTAAAGTTATCCAAATGCATTTGATCTGAATGATTAATTAATTTCGGAAATGAAAGAGTAACTTGTTCAGATTTATAGGCTTCGATAATATAATCCATAATTGCAGATGCAGCTTCTATGACTTGTTTTGATAGTTTTCCAAAGGAATCTATAAACTTTATTCCAAAAAATTTAGCTAGTCTGGCTTCGGACGAATCTGACATAAATTTTGAACTTGGAATAACCCTTATAATGGATTTATAACTATCGAGACTATTTAAAATTTCTTTCTGAGAAAGAACGTTATCTTGACATAGAATTTCAGAAGGATCAACTTTGGAAATGATCGAAAGAAGTTCCGTGACTTTGATTTCCTCAATTACAAATTTTCCAGTTGAGACATCAGCATAAGCAACCGCAACATTTCCATTGTTAATATTTGAAATTGATAAAAGAAAATTGTTGTTCTTTTCAGAAAGTAGTTCTTGTTCAACTAGAGTTCCTTTTGTTATTATTCTCGTAACGCGTCTTTCAATTGTAGCCTTATATCCCCCTCTTTTCTTCGCTTCTTCGGGAGTTTCAAGCTGATCACAGAGAGCAACTCTATATCCTGCTTTTATTAATTTCGATATATACATATCCGCAGCGTGCCATGGAATCCCACACATAGGAGCATCTGCTCGCTTTGTTAAAACCAATCCAAGTTCTTTTGAAACAAGTTTTGCATCATCGAAAAAAAGCTCATAGAAATCTCCAAGTCTATAGAAAAGCAAAGCATCGGGATAGTTTTCTTTTTCGACGCAATATTGTTGCATCATTGGAGTGAGTTTTGATTTATCCTTCTGATTTTGCATTTTGGATATTAAATTCCTCCACTACGATATCGAACTTTTCTCTTAGATAACAAATTAAATCTTGAACTATTTCTTCAGGAGTTGAGGCAGCTGAAGTTATTGCGATAGACTTTATTCCGTTGAAATCATAATCTTGCAAATCTTCTTTTGAATCAATGAGTATTGAACGCTTTGCCCCCGCATCCGCTGCAGCCTCAGCCAGTCTTTTTGCATTTGAAGAATGCGAGGATCCAACAACTATTACCAAGTCAACTGAACTTGCAATTCTTCGAACAACTTCTTGTCTTTCCTTTGTGGCATAGCAGATATTGCTTTCGTCTGTAGATTGAATTCCCGGTATCTTTTTTTTCAGTTTTTTGATAACACTTTCGATCATTGAATAATCTAATGTTGTTTGAGTGAAATAAATGACTTCATCATTTGAAAAATCAGGGAGTATATCAACATCCATTTCGTTAGAAACAACATAAACCCCGGTATTATTAGCATATCCCATGAGAGCTATTATTTCGGCATGAGATCTGTTGCCGATTATGATTATTTTTTTTGACGAATCTGCAGCAGCTTTGGCTTGATTCTGTATCGTTTTTACAATTGGACAAGTGGCGTCTATGATGGTTAGTTCCTTCTTTTCTGCCTTATCAATAACCTGTGGAGAAACTCCATGTGCTGAAAACATAACGACAGAGCCATCAGGAATATCATCTATCGAATCAACCTTTATCATTCCTTGCTCTTCGAGTTGTTTCATAAAAACTTTATTGTGAATGATATCTTCAGTGATATACACAGTGCCATATAGCTTGAGAACTTGATTTGCCATACTAACCGCTCTGGTAACTCCAGAACAAAAACCTCTTGGCGATAACAGATAACAAGTTATTGGCATTTAGCACATATAAAAAATTATCACTCGCAATCGATCTTACAACAATCTTCCAAAAATCGCAAATTTTAAAAGAAAATTTATGTGATATATCTTTTCCACAATCAGTTGCAAAGATGCTGTATTTCTGTTAAACTGGACAGGCAATCTGTTTTTGATGGAATGTACATTCTGTCTTGTTTGTTTGATTCTATGGAATGGTTGCCCAGGAATTGGACTTGATGGAGATGAGACGGATTATCAAAGGCCACGCTGATGATAAATATAGTACCGATTGCATCTTGAATTATGGAGAAAACACAAATGAATTTGATTGAACAAATCGACAAGGAACAGATCGAGAAATTAACAGCAAATAAAAAAATCCCAACTTTCAGGTCAGGAGATACTGTAAAAGTTCTAGTGAAAGTTATTGAAGGCTCCAGAGAAAGAATGCAATCATTCGAAGGAACCGTTATTGCCAAAAAGAATCGCGGGATCAATTCATCATTCAAAGTTAGAAAGATTTCTAATGGCGAAGGAGTTGAAAGGCTTTTTCACCTATATTCTCCGAATATCCAAATAGAAGTTGTTAAACACGGTAAGGTCAGAAGATCGAAACTATACTATTTGAGAGAAAGAACAGGGAAAAGCGCTCGTATTGCCGAAAAGAAGCGTTTTGAAGAAATGGCAGCAGAAGCCGAATGAGTCTAGAAAAAATGATGTTATAGGACCGCCGAGTTTAGAGTCGGCGGTTTGTTTTCTTTTTTAAGCGGCTGATGTCGCTGTTGCTACTGCTGGGATAGCTTTCCCAAGATAAATGCTATTTGACAAATCCGGGATACTTTGGGTGATTTGGTTATCGTCCATCTTTAAGCATGAGTTTGAAATTCCTTTTATTGATTCCCATTCCTTTTGAATGACTTCTAGGAATTCATTTGAAATCTGGTTATGCGAAAGATCCACAAGTTGAATATTTGTTCCATCATCAGACTTTTGAGAAATTTGCGATATCACTTGTAACAGGCTTATCGCTCCGCTTCCGGTAAGTCCAGTGTCTGCCAAACAGAGATATTTCAGTCCAGGAAAATTTTCTAAATTTGCAGCTAAGGCGATAACTCCATTATCACCTAACTGAACTCCTGAAACTGCTACGCTTCCAAGAAGTTGGTGATTCTCAGTCAAACTGTTTAGTAGCATCAAAACAGCATCAGAGTTTATCTTATCACCTTTTAGCGATAGAGATAATTTTTTAGTACCTTCTTTCGCCAAACTAGTTAATCTGTCAGCAAGATATTGAACATCTTCAATAGTTAGGTCGCTGATTTCTAAATTCTTTGATTTATCGATATCGTTCGGAATTATAGCATCTATTTTCTGAATTACTTCTTCCGGATAAACAGCTGCAGAATCATTTTGTCCCATTGATTCAGGTTGTTGCAAGTCTTCAGATTGTATATTTGCAGGACCGGGTTGAATGAGACTTGTGTCGTTGTCTTCAGCATTCGCCTGAGATTGTTCAGCGTCGTTATCAAGAATAACCAAATCGTCTGATGTATTTTCTGGTCCAATGTTCTCTTCGTTTGCGATATGCTCACTCGCAACATTTCCATCCTCTCCAGTTAATCCAAACCCTTCAGCTAATTGATTAGCTTGTGCTAATGCGTTAATCGCAACTTGTTCTGCTTTGTTTTTTATTTTTTTAGATATCGCGGATGTGGCCTCAGTCGCTCGTGCCTTTGCAATCGAAGCTGCATCTGATAATCTAGTTTTCAACATCGATACGGCATTGGATGCTTCATTTTTGATTGTATCCCCCAAACCGGGTGCATTATCAGAGGCGACTCTCTCTTTGACCATTGATACGGCATTAGAGATTCCGGTTTTTATCATTGATCCTGCTTCGGTGGCTCTCGCTTTCGCTGCTGAAGCCTTTTCTGATAGTGCATTTCTGGCAGCAGAAGCTCTATCGCTTATTGCCGATTTTAAAGCAGATGCTCTATCTTTAGCTCCATATGCAACTTCGGTGGCTCTCGCTTTTGCTGCTGAAGCCTTTTCTGATATTGCATTTCTGGCAGCAGAAGCTCTATCGCTTATTGCTGATTTTAAAGCAGATGCCCTATTTTTAGCTCCATATGCAACTTCGGTTGCCCTTGCTTTTGCTGCTGAAGCTTTTTCTGATATTGCATTTCTGGCAGCAGAAGCTCTATCGCTTATTGCCGATTTTAAGGCAGATGCCCTATCTTTAGCTCCGTATGCAACTTCGGTTGCTCTCGCTTTTGCAGCTGAAGCCTTTTTTGATATTGCATCTTTTGCCGCAGAGGCTCTAGCTCTTATTGCTGATGCTGCTCCAGATGCCGTTTCTTTTGCCATCAGTGCTGCTTTTTTTGCCCTGTCAAATAAACTAGCATCAACATCAGAAACGGAGGCAACACTAAATGTAGCCAATAAAATAACAATAATTCCTATATTCCTGTTCATACTTCCCTATAGCCTAAAAATATATAAGCTTCCAGTATCAGTTTACGATTAAAATGTTAAATTTCCGTTAATTTAGGAAAATTTATTTGTGCACTTAGAATGCAAAATCTAGTGCTCTGTTTTCATATTGTGTTTTTATAATTTTTGTTTTTTAGAAAATTAACTATTTTTTAACTTTTTAATTTCATAATTAAATCAAGAATACAACAAAAAATACAGGAGATATTTATGGCTATACAATATTTAACAAAAACTGTTCTTGCCTTAACAATGGCTGGAAGTCTTATGGCTGCAGGGCTTGAATCAAGTTCGATTGCATTAAAAGCAGCGCTTGACAGAAGTCCGGCTGAAAGCTATCAGTGCTTATGTAGCATTGATTGCAGTGGAAAAACACAATTAGCAGCCTGTTTAAAAATGGCGGAGCTTTTGGAACAAGAATTATCTGAAAATGAAGGCGTAGAAAATGTTCCTTTATCTGATGTTTTTAAAGGATTTATCGGGCTTAACACAGGGGCTCTGCCAGCAGCTGCGATTGCTTTAGGCCAAAATGCTTCAGCTGTTTGCGATATTTTGCCAAAAACAAGCAGCAAGTTGATAACTCCAAAAGGAGTGAGTTGTTGTCTTGGTTGCCTAGGAACTAGCACTAAGATGGCAAATTATTTCATTGATGGAGATGTGGATCCGATGACAGAAGCTCCAAGGACTGAAAATAATTATGATGCAATAAAATTGGATTCAAATGCAATCACAGCAATTTCAAATGTAACTTCTGGCGGTGAAGTGGATTTAAGATCATGTTTAACAGTTCTTTCAACGAGCGAATCAACTGATTTTTCAGAACAGGTTCTTGCAGCAATTCAAGAATCTGATAACGCAACAAAGGAAAACGCTGTTAAAATTGCCTTTAACACCATCATGGAAGCAGCAAAAACAGCAACATCTGTAGCGATTGCAATCGGAGGTGAAAAGATCAATAAAAGTTCTGCCGAAAAAGCCTTAGATATTATGACAAAAATTGATGAAACGGCGGGGAAA
>CAJOOW010000130.1 GCA_905236375.1 uncultured Alphaproteobacteria bacterium
TAGTCCCATAAAAGTTTATGGAATTTATCTTCTTTCATTCACATCTCTTCACAAATTCGTAATTTTCAAATAGAATTAACGCGATAAGCCTTTTCTTAGAAATTAATATGTTTTCGAACCTGTCTGAAAAGCTCGTTTCAATCATAAGCAAAATTGGAAAACGTGGAATTTTAACAGAAGAGATTGTAGAATCAACGATTCGAGAGATAAGAGTTTCATTGCTTGAAGCTGACGTTGCTCTGCCTGTTGTTAAGGCTTTTTCTGCAGATCTCAAGGAAAAACTCATAGGACAAAAGGTCATTAATAGCATTACTCCTGAACAGACCATAATTAAGTCCGTTTATGATGAATTGGTCAAACTTTTGGGAGAACATAGTGAGATATTAGAAAATAAACGCGGAAAGATTATGATGCTTGGGCTTCAAGGCACGGGAAAAACTACAACATCTGCGAAATTGGCAAGTCTTTTTAGAAACAAACTTAAAAAGAAAGTTTTGCTGGTTTCTCTTGACACATATCGTCCAGCTGCAATTGAACAGCTGAAAATTCTTGCCAAAAATAATTCGATAGATTTCTTTGATGATATCGCCCCAAACGACAATCCTATTGATATTGCAAAAAAATCTCTAAAGATTCAAAATTCTTATGATATCGTCATATATGACACAGCAGGAAGGCTTCATATTGATGAAACAATGATGAATGAAGTCTCCGAATTGAAAACAATAATCAATCCAGATGAATCTCTTTTGGTTATTGATAGCATGATGGGACAGGATGCAATTAATACTGCAAAGGCATTTCATGAAAAAATGAATTTGACAGGATTAATTCTGACGAGAGTTGATGGAGATTCTAGAGGGGGGGCTGCTTTGTCTGCTAAATATATCACTAATTGCCAGATTAAATATATCTGTAGTGGCGAAAAGATTGGAGATATAGAACAATTTCATCCTGAACGAATTGCCTCAAGAATTTTAGATCAGGGAGATGTTCTGAGTCTTGTTGAAAAAGCAATGGATTCTGAAATTGCCGATGATATAAAGAATGTTGCAACTGGGAAAAATTTTGATTTAAACGGTATGGAACAATATCTGAAGCAACTTGAAAAAATCGGAGGAGTGAGTGGATTTTTGAAGTTTATTCCCGGAATTGGAAGGATTAAAGAGCAATTAAAAGAAGCAAATGTCAACGATAAAATGGTAGCGCATCAAATTGCAATAATTCGATCAATGACAAAAGCAGAACGCAAAGATCCAAAGATTTTAAACGCTTCAAGAAGAAGGCGAATAGCAAAGGGTTGTGCCCAAGAAGTTGCTGATGTTAATCGACTAATCAAGCAATTTGAACAAGTCAGAACAATGATGTCTCGCTTTCAAGATCCAAGTATGATGCAATCATTTGCCGGGAAGCTGTTTGGGCGTTAATTTATAAGCTATGAATAATATTTCGAAACAAATGATGAAGTCTGACCTGTTAATTAATGGATTTTTTTGCTATAATTAACAGTAGGAAGTGTTTTATAGCGACATTGAATGTTTATTAAGAAGACGAAATTAGCTGCAGCTTTTGGATTTTTCGCGTTGATTTATTGTGACGTGGGAGCTACTAACACAACAAATTTTGAAACTTTATTGAGGGATGCGCAATCGCGATTTGGGAGTGTATCTCGCATTCCTAGACATAACCGCTTTGAATTTTTGTATGAGGCTGTAGTGCCTGAGGGAGGGGCTGATGAAGAGTTGGAGAAAGATTTTGCGAGAAAAAAAGAACTGATTTCAAAAGCTAAGACGGACGATGTAAAAAAATTGCTGATTTTGCTTTTAACAGAAATTAATAAAACGCCGCCGGGCAATTCTAGACCACTTCGCGAACAAATCCAAAATGAATCCGATTACGCTGCAAGCATAATCTATACGTTGTTGTCTGTAAAGGAAGATATTAATATTGCCGATATCAATATAGATGAAAAGACACCATTAGATATAGTCTTAGATAAAATACAAAAAGAAAATATAGAAGAAAATACGCTCGTAGATATATTAAAGAAACGAGGGGCTAATATAAATAATGCGCTTGATAAACTACTTGAAAAACTAACTTCAATATCACTAGAAAAACGCGATCCTACAATAGACGACAACATAGACTACTTGCTCGGGAAAGGTGCTGTTCCGTCTGACAAGAACAAGAACTTAATTTGGGGAGGGGGTGAGATTAATAATCCTAGAGAAGTCAGTGTTCGGAATGGTTCTACTGAAACGAAGCGAAAAGAACCCCCATTACAAACAGTGATTAGAATAGGCAAGAAAAATATCGTGAAATTCATGCTTGATAACGGTGCTAAAATTAACCTTCAAGATGGACTTGGAAATACTCCTTTGCAAACTGCTTTTAAAAACAGAGGGTATGCGATTGCAGATCTTTTAATCGAAAAGGGAGCTAGTGTAAACAATCTGCAAGCGTTACAGAGCGAAATTTTAGATGATATGCAAAAAATTATAAAAGATGGTTATATTAATATCATAAAGTTCTTAGTAGAAAAGGGAATTAATCTTCAAAAAATTAAAGCTAGTAGTGATGGAAAAGAGAAGACAGAGAAGACGGCGTTATTTATTGCAATAAGCGTTAAAAAAGAAGCGGAAAAAAGAAAAGAAGCGGAGAAAAGCAAAATCCAAGACGACATTATTGATACACTCATTCCAATTGATAATAGTAGAACGTTAAATAATGAATTGTGGGCCAAGAATTTCGAATTTGTAGATTTCTTGCTCGGGAAAGGCTGTAAAGTTGATAATGGTAAAGAATCATTAATGTGGCTTAATGGAAATATTAATCAACGATTTCCTAACGACGACAGTACTTGCCTCCATAATGAGATAAAGAGAGGCCATTATAATATTGCACAGTTTTTAATTAGTCATGGAGATAGTGCCGGACTTAAGGTAAATTTAATAGACAAAGATGGTAAAACTCCCCTCGATTGTGTTACTTCACCACAGACTACATTAATTCAGTCGATGAAAGAAAAGGGGGCTGTAGAATCATCAGGCCTACAGGCCATATATGAAAGAATATCAGAAAGTATAAAACAGAAAAATGCAGAAGAATTAAAAAGGAACTTAAGGACTATTGATGTAAGCCAAATAAAATACACAGACGATAAAGGAAAGTGGTATGATTATCTAGTTTTGCTAGCAGAGGCTCTAACGCAAAATAATCTAGCAGAGGCTCTAACGCAAAATAATAAAGAGATAGCAAAAATACTGATAAATGGAGCTCCAGCAAATTTCATAGATAAAAATGGAAATTCTCCTTTGCACATAGCTGTAGTGCACCCTCAGGATGGAATTGTAGAAATAATAGAGCTTTTAAGAAGGCACGGAGCTTTCGTAAATATTCTAAATAATCAAACAAAAACCCCTCTCGATTTTGTGGTAGATAGACATCCTGAATTGGTCGAAGCACTAGGCCCTAATGCAATGACTGGTCAGGAGGTTTCTGAGCATATCAGATTAGACCAACAGATACAACAACAGACGCTATCCAAAGATGAAATAAAGAAACTGGTAAAGAATGTATGCAAATTTCCAACAGAAGCGAAATACACAGTTCGATTTTCAAATGGACAACTAGTAGAACGCAATGGTATCAATCAGCTTTGGCTTGCAATAGCACGTAATAGGGGTGACATAGCAAAATTATTAATTGATGGTGGATTTAATATAAACGTTCTGGATACTGAAGGATATGCTCCTATACATAGGGTATTTGATTTTTTATGGAATTTGCCAATGCAAGAGAAAAATTATATTGAAGAAAAAAAGAAGAAGTACGATAAAGAAAAACCAAAACAGGAAACAACATATCACAACGGATATTATTATAGTATTCCGACACAATTTTCAGAAAGA
>CAJOOW010000131.1 GCA_905236375.1 uncultured Alphaproteobacteria bacterium
AATACTCCGAACAGAAAAGTGCGTTCTGCTCATCAAGGACTGTAGTTGAAGCATTTGATGAAGTGCTTCGCAATGCGGATTTCCAATATATATTCTTGAGTTATAATAATGAGGGCTTGATGCCATTCGATATAATAAGAAAAACGATGGAGAAGTATGGTGAATATCAGCAATTCAGCACAGATTATAGAAGATTTAAAGCTGATGTTGATGATAATAGATCATACAAATCGGACAAAACCACAGAATATCTTCACTGCTTGATTAAAAAGTAACTTCGCTGTTGTGAAGTTACTTTTTTTCTGTTATAATTATCCCATCAAATATTAAGGTGGGATAATGGTGAATCCATTTAATAAAGGGACAACACAATTTAAGGATTTTGAAACAATGTCAGATTGTAAATGGCATTGTACAAAATGCGAATTGCTAAGCGGACAAGCAAAAACCTGGCAAGTTTGGCGCCAAGAAAAAGGCATTCAACTTGATCAGGATGAGAATGGTAATTGGTATAAAACGATCTATTGTACAAAATGCGGTGCCAAAACTATTCACAGGAAACTTAAATCGACAGAAATCTTAGATTCCGATTTGAAAGCTAGAACTGGAATACCCCCCGAAATAGCAAAAAGAGCAAAAGTATTATATAACTGTGTTGATGAATACTCCGTTCGTACAGAACCTGCCAATCAATTGGAAATAGACCATAGAATTCCACAAGTTAGATGGAAAACAAACGAAGATGATAATAAAAATCTTTCTGATGCAGAAATCAAAGATAAGTTCATGCTTTTAACTAGAGCAAACAACCTTTTGAAGTCTCGAATCTGCGAAGAATGTGTTAAAACCGGAAAAAGAGGCAAAGGTTATAAATCCATTGAATTTTGGTATGTTGGTAATCAGGAATATGATGATTCTATAGGCTGCTTAGGATGCTTTTGGCACGATCCAACAACCTGGAGAAAGAGATTAAACGAATTTGTAAAGGAACATAAGAATGGCTAAATATAATGATTTAGACATGACAAAATGGAAAGAATACGATGATATACTTACAGACTCTTTATGGGTTATCGATAAAAGAGATAATTCTGGAGTCCATAATGCAAGTTACCATGGAAACTTCATACCTCAAATTCCGAATCAATTGTTTAGGCGATATACAAAAAAAGGTGATTGGATTTTAGATCCTTTCTCAGGTAGTGGAACATCTTTAATAGAAGCTCAACGGCTTGGTCGAAACGCTATAGGAATAGAACTTCAAAAAGAGGTGGCTAAACAATCTCGTGAATTGTTGCTAAAGGAGAAGAATTCTGAAACCTGCGGTCAAATAATCGTTGGCGATAGCAGAAAAATTGATGTAGGCAAAAGGCTTGATTCGTATGGAATAAAAAAAGTCCAGTTTATAATTTACCATCCTCCATATTGGGACATCATTAGATTTAGTGAAAACGAAAAGGACTTGTCCAACTGTAAAACGATAAATGAATTTCTTGATTCATTTGGACAAGTAATTGATAACACCTCTAAACATCTTGAAAAAAATCGTTATTGCGCCGTTGTTATTGGCGACAAATATGCAAACAGTGAAATCGTTCCGCTAGGCTTTTACTGCATGAACCTTTTTATGATGCGTGGATTCAAACTAAAAGCAATATTAGTGAAAAACTTTGATGAAACGAAAGGCAAAGCCAATCAGAAGGCAATATGGAGATACAGAGCATTAGCAAGTGACTTTTACTTGTTTAAGCATGAGTACATTATAGTTTTCAAAAAGGTTAAAGAGCAATAATAAATCATTTAACGATAACGAAAAATGCTGGACTTATTCGTGAGGTTGTGATATGTATTTGTGTTGCAAAGGAGCGTGACACAAATGAGTATTATCGAGGAACTGTGGAATGGCAATATCAATCCGAGTGAGGAAATCAGGACAAAAGATGATCCCGAATATGAAGCTTTGCTCGTAAGCGTGAGCGAGTCGTATGAGGAACTGAAAAATGCACTTTGTGAGCCGCAGAAAGCATTATTTGAGCGTTTCGTAAGGGACAGCGAGATGTTATCGGTCATACTTGAAAAAGCCACATTTCGCCGGGGATTCATCCTGGGAGCGCAATTCACAGAAGATATTTACAAATAACAAAGCACCGCTTTTCGGCGGTGCTTGTTTCGTTTCGTTTAACTGTAAATATGCATATCCGACAAATAGCCGATGGTTCGATTAAAAGTATAGCCGTAGTTTCTTTATTGCTGTTGCCAGTCTGCAAGATATATCAGATTGTGAAACTCCAAGCAGGTTAGCAATATCCTGCTGCTTGAAGCCCTTATAATAATATAGGTCTATCAATAATCGTTGTGCCGGGTTAAGTTTATTGATTGCTTTGTGCAAACGTTCTGTTTCGTCCTTTTTCTCGAGTTCAAAATAAAAGCTTTTGTCTGGTATAACAATCCACTCTTCTTTGAAGCAAAAACAATGAATATGGCGTCTGGTTTCTTTACGATTGTTGTTTTGCTCTTCTTGATCAAACCTTC
>CAJOOW010000132.1 GCA_905236375.1 uncultured Alphaproteobacteria bacterium
CAAGAACTAGACATTGGCCAATTGGTTTCTGTTGATTTTAGAAACAAGGATGCAATTGGCGTTGTCATCGATAATATTGGTTCTGATTTTGAAGGAAAATTAAAAAAGATATCATTGGTTTTGCCTTATAGAATTCCTGAGGCTTATATTAAATTCGCACAATTCGTTGCTAATTATAACCTCATCAGAATCGGATCAGTTTATAGCATGATCGTTCCTTTCTCAACCGATTCGATTTTGCTTCCAGAGAAAAATGTCAAAATTCCAAAAATCCCTCAGGTTTTAGATGTTGTTTTGAATATTGAACAATCTCAGGCTGTTTCAAAAATTATGGAAGGAGAAGATCAATTCAAAACATTTCTTCTTCATGGAATAACAGGGTCTGGAAAAACCGAAGTTTTCCTCGAAGTTGCAAAAAATATAATAAATTCTGGAAAGAAAAATCAAATTTTGATTCTTGTTCCTGAAATTGCGCTTTCAAATGAACTTGCCAAAAAGGTTTCGGCGAGGCTTGGTTGTGAGGTATTCATCTGGCATAACACTGTTTCTAAATCCAAAAAACTGAACATTTGGAAAAAGGTAATAACAGGCCAGAAGCTTGTTATTGTTGGGGCTAGATCCGCGATGTTTGTTCCATTTGCTAATCTTGGACTAATAGTTATCGACGAGGAACATGATATGTCATTTAAACAAAACGAAACAGCAATTTATAATGCTCGAGATATGGCTATTTATCTTGGATTTTCGCTAAATATTCCTGTGATCTTATCATCAGCGACTCCATCAGTTGAGTCTTATAACAACGCTAAAATTGGGAAATATGAATATATCAAACTCAATTCGAGATATTTTGAAAATGCGATTTTGCCGACGATTACAATCGATGATCTTAGAAAAGAAAAACTAGTCGGATCTTTAAGCGAATATTCCAGAAAAGAAATCAGGGAGTGTTTGGATCAGGGCAAACAGGCTTTGATTTTCGTCAATAGAAGAGGGCATACTCCAAAAATTCTCTGCAAATCTTGCGGAGAGAGGGTAACTTGCCCGGCTTGTTCTGCTTGGCTTTGTTATCATATGGAATCTCAGGAATTTGTTTGTCATTATTGCGGATTTCGAACTAATTTTAAAAAGAACTGCGAACATTGCGGAGGACAAACATTAGCTGGAATTGGGGCAGGAATTGAAAAGGTTTTTGAGGAATGTGCTGAGCTTTTTCCAAAAGCAAGATTGATGATGCTTTCAAGCGACACAATCAATACTCCAAATAAGATTTCTAAAGCTATTGATATGATCAAAAATAATGAAGTCGATATAATCCTTGGAACTCAAATTGTGGCAAAAGGGCATAATTTCAATAGCCTTAATCTTGTAGTTGTGACTTGCGTTGATGCTATGCTTTATGGAGATGATTTCAGGGCTATTGAAAAGGCATTTCAGATGCTTTATCAGGTTTCTGGAAGAGCTGGAAGACCAGGAGATTCGCAATCCAAGGTTATTATCCAGACTTATAATCCAGATGGCTATATCATGAAAATTCTTGAAAATAACGATATCGAAAAGCTCTATGAAACAGAAATTAAAAACAGAAAACTGACGGGAATGCCACCTTTTGGAAAAATGATAGGGATAACAATATCAGCCTTATCTGAAAGGGAAGTTAACGACTTCGCAAAAAGATTGATGATGTCGATGCCAAGAAAACAAGGAATTAAAATCCTTGGGCCAATCCAACCGGCGATCTATAAGCTCCGTTCTAGATATAGACTCAAGATTTTAATTGTTTCTAAGATGCAGCTTCAAGGTTGTGTCTCAGGCATTAAATTGCTCCAAAATCCCCCGAAAAATATCAAAATATCAATTGATGTCGATCCTCAAGAAATGTGAGAATTTGCTATATCCTTAATGCCTCAACAGGATCAAGTTTCGAAGCCTTCTTTGCAGGATATAAGGTTGCTATAAAGCATAATATGATCGAAAATAGAGTTATATACAAAACCTCTAACCAATCAACTTTAGACGGAATTTGGGTTAAGAAATATATCTCTTCACTAAAAAGTTCACTATTCGAAAATCTTTCTAAGAATTGCTTTATCCTATCGATATTTGTTGAAACCAAAAGGCCGAGAGATATTCCTATTGTCGTTCCAAGAACCCCAATTGAAGATCCAATTGTGAAAAAGATCTTTAAAATCGATTTCTGAGTCATTCCCATAGTCCTTAGAATTGCAATATCTCGAGTTTTGCTGCTTGTTAGCATTGTTAATCCAGAAATAATGTTAAAGACAGCAACGAGTATGATAATGCTAAGGATCAATGTCATTACGTTTTTTTCAACGACAACTGCATGAAAAATACTAGCATCTGAGTGTTGCCAATCAAGAATCATAAAACCGCTTCCGATAGTATCTGCAAGCTTTTGAGCGATCTTTTGAGAATTGTCGACATCGTCGATGAAGATTTCAATTTGCGAAACCTTGTTAACTTGATTGAAAAAATCTTGAGCTGTTGCAAGAGGCATTAAGATAATGTTTTTATCATATTCATTCATTCCAACTTCAAAGATTCCTGATATTTCAAATGATTCTTCTTTTGGAAGATTCCCAAATGGAGTTTCTAAACCGTCTGGAATCATAAGCTTTACAGAATCTCCAAGCTTCAAATTCATCAGGTTTGCTAATCTTTTCCCTATGAAAATTGTCTGCTTTTGAAAGTTCGAGATTTTTCCGGACTTGATGTTGTTTGAAACCAAATTTTTAATTTTCAATGAATCCTGAGAGAATCCTTGAACCATAATTCCTCTGGCATTTCCTCGTGAAGCTAAGACGCATTGCTGTTCAATCTGAGGAATGACTTTTTTGATCTTATTATCGGATTGTGCGATTTGTTCAGCCAATTTGTCATAATCCAAAATTCCTTCATGATCGGCTCTTGAAACGATAATATGTCCTTTCATCCCAACAATTTTATCGAGAAGTTCAGCTCGAAAGCCATTCATAACAGATGTAACAATTATAAGAGTTGCAACCCCAAGAGCTATCCCGATAAATGAAAACCAAGTCACAACATAAGCAAATCCAGAGCTTTTCCCGGATCTTAAATATCTGAGAGCAACAAATCTTTCTATCATTTCAAAGTCTCCAAATATCTTTCAAATCTTTTTCTAAAATCATCTTCATTTTCAGAAACTCCGAAAAATCTGACAAATTTCGTTTTTCTATCTGCATTCGCATAGCCAATTATCTCAGGACCTTTGTAGAATATAACTCTAATGTCATCTTCTTTAAAATCTTTAAATGTTTTTTGTTCATAATCTTTTTCAAGATAGTGTGAAACAAGCCTCATACAAAATCCTTTGAATCCAGCCTTTCTTAAAATCGATGTTATAAATTCGTTTTTTCCAAGGGTATATTCATTGAGGTAATGTTGGTTTCTCGGACTCGATAGCAGTTCTTTCATTTTTAATTTCAAATCAGAATATTTCTTTCGATCTTCTGGATGAGAATTCATATAGTCTCGAAATATTAAAAACCCTTCAAGCTCAGGATTTCCAGGTTCCATAACATGAAGATTAACATTGAGATTTTCTGATCTTTTTCCAAAAAAATACCGAAATGGAATATTTAAACAACCTTTATATTCATATCCCTTGCTTTCAAGCGTTTTGGATTTTTCAAGATCCTTCACAATAAGAGCGATATCAATGGATGGCTTTGCATAAATTTTTTCAATGGCTGTTGAGCCTATGTGATGAATTTCAACGAAATTTTCCCCTTGATTCTTTTTTATCAGCTCAACTTCAGCATCATAAAGATTCTTCCAATTATCATCATGAAAAACGAGAGTTTTCAAAACCATTTCAATCGCCTTTAAAAGCTTGACTCACAAATTCTAACAAATAATCGCTTTTTGATCGAAAACCTATTCCTTAATTCCCAATATATCATAGATATCAGTTCCTGTCATTGTGTCAAACTTCTTTTTCGTTTTCGTTAGACGATCAACATATTGACTAACAAGTTCATCAGGATCGAGGTTATAAGTTTCAAGATACCACTTTACCTTTCCATCCAAGGAAATATAATCATCAAGTCTGGACAGTTTATCGCATAATTGGATTAATTCCATATAGTCAGTCTTTTCTATCTTGCTTAAGATATCAAAAGTTTTTTGAGCCTCTGCTTTATCGTTTTTGTGATAATGCAAAATGTGATCATATGAATCAAAATCAGGAAATGGATGAGTTATGCAAATTTTTGCTATATCGGGATGAGATTCTTTTAAAAGTTCATATCCAACACGAGGATGCTTATACATCTCATTTTTTGTTAAATAGAACTTTCCAATATCATGCATGAGCCCATAGTCATATGCTTTTTTAGCATCCAAATTATGAGTTAAAGAGGCTATTTTTTGAGCGGCATTTGCAACAGTCTTTGAATGGGCAAATGATTTTTGATTTTGAGGATTTGATTCCCAGTTCTTTGGCAAAAATTCTTGAATCATACAGGCAACCTTATTGTTATGAGAGACATTGCTGAAATCCCTTCTTTCCTTCCTTCAAACCCCATCCCTTCCGTTGTTTTCCCTTTAATGTTTATGATTGTTCCGCTTATCTCAAGACAACTTGCAATTATTTCTTTCATATCATTGGAATATAATGAAATTTTTGGAGATTCACAAACGATTGTTGTATCGATGTTAATAATTTCTGCATTCCTTTTGCTTAAAAGCTCCTTACAGTAAATCAAGAAATTTTTTGAATCTGCTCCTTTATTTTTAGAATCATTTTCAGGAAAATGATCTCCGATGCTTCCGGCACAAAGTGCCCCAAGAATTGCATCAACAAGACTGTGAATTCCGACATCAGCATCCGAGACCCCTTTAAGGCCTTTGTGGTTTGGAATTTCTTTGCCCATAATAAACAATTTTCGGGTAGGATCATTTGAAAATTTATGAGCATCATAGCCAAAGCCAGTACGAGTCTGTCGCTGCTCGACGATATCTGATTTGAATGTTATTTTCTTATTTGCTATATCTCCAGGGATTGTATCGACTTTTATCTTTTCAAGATCACAAAGTGAAACATCATCTGAAAAATCTTTTCCCTTATATTTTTCATGAAGACCTGCAATTAGATCGTATTCAAATCCTTGAGGGGTTTGAGAAAATTCAACTTTGTTCCTATCAATTCCAATGCCATCAAATCGAACAGAATCTGTTGCCCGTATCGTTGGTAAAACAGCCTTTGCCCCACTTTCTAATTTTTTATAGATGTTCTCTATTATCTTAGAATTACAAAAACATCTTGCTGCGTCGTGAATTAAGATATATTTTGGAGAAAAGGACTTTATCGCTTTAAGTCCCTTTCTGATCGATTCCATTCTTGTTGATCCTCCGTGTATGCTCCCTTTTAATCTGGAATCCTTAATATCTGATATTATGGCTTTGTATTTTTCTTCAAATCCTTTTGGAATAACACATACAATTCCGGAGATAAAATTTAAAGATAAAAAAAGACCAATAACTCTTCGTAAAGGAGAGACACCTCCGATAGAATAAAACTGCTTAGGAAGACCGCCGCCAAATCTCCAACTCGTTCCAGCGGCTGCAATAATTACAAAAACTTCGTTATCCCTGCCTTGCTTTATACTTAGGGATCTTTTTATTGATAACATAAATCCTCCCTTTGCGACGCACGAGTTTGCAAGCGCTATGTCTGCTGCGCAATGTTTTCACTGAATTTGCAACTTTCATTCTTTATTCATGTTCAATTTTCTATACCATGGTATTTTATCACAAGTTTAATTATCAGTCAACTTAAATGACTTGTAACAACAAATTCATATATCTAATACCCCAAGGCCCGCTTTGGGCCCTGAAATTTATTTAACAAGTCATTCAGATTCAGCATCTTTTTCATCAGAAGAATTTGTTGAAGATACTTCTTCTGCCGCTTGATTTTCATATTCGCTTGGGGAAATAGCCACACGATTCCGGATTTTCGCTAGTTTAGATGCTGTTAAGAAATCGGCGACAATATCAGTTGATTTCGCACTGTCGAGTCTTATATTTTGCATACAATTGAAAACTGATGATTCGACGTTTGATTTTGCCAAATCAAAAGATACTTTTCCTCCAGGATAAGCTCCAATTGGAATTCTCGCCGTATATGTTACTTCTACAAAGTTGTCTCCTATTTCTTGATCATAAAAAGTTTTTACTGCTCTATCTGTCGTTGTTTCAGCTTTTAGATTCAGAATGAAAAGAGGAGAATCAGACGACGGATGTGCCAAATTTTGAGCTAAATTTCGTTTAAAGAACGTATTTTCTAGGGCCTCTCCGAC
>CAJOOW010000133.1 GCA_905236375.1 uncultured Alphaproteobacteria bacterium
TTTTTATTGTGACATAATTCCTCTCCATTTTTGGATACTGTCTGACTTGTAATCTGTCTCCAGTAACCATTCCAAGCAGAACAACAATTAATGTTAAAACCCAAGCAAAAACCGGACGCTGTATGCAAACTTCTGATAATTTCATTATTCTCTCCCGGACTCTTGTTTTTCAGAAGATTCGGAGTCGCTTGATTTATCGGATTCTTTTACAGCTCCTTCGTCTGATGTTTTTCCATCGTCAGATGTCTTCGACTCTTCATCGCCCGATTCTCCCTTTTCTTTGCTTGTTTCTTCATCTTTTTCAGAATCTTTCGGTTCAGTCTTTTCATCATTTGCTTCATCATTGTTTTCTTTTGCTGATGTTTCATCTGTCGCCTTTTCAGTCGATTCTGACGCTTCTTTTGTTTGGGAGTCAGATACCTTTTCTTCTTCTTTTACTTTATCTGTCTTTTCGTCTTTTGCGTTTTCTTCTTGAGATTTTGAGTCTTCAGTCACTCCTTCTGCCTTTTTTGTTTCTTTATCTTTTGTTTCATCACTCTCTTTTGTTGTCTTCTTTGATGTAGATTCAAATTCCTTCGTCGATTCATCAAATTCTTCTTTGTTTAGAATCTTCGTTTTTCCGCCTTCTGTGCATTTTAATTGGCCTGTAGTTATAACAATTTCTCCAGCTTTTAAACCGGCTAAAACCTCAACTCCATTTGCGTTTTTCGCTCCAGAGAGTATTCGTTTTCTATATGCTCTACCCTTTTCATCTATAATCCAAACGTATTCAATTGCTCCTTCCCTTAACAATGCGTCTTCATCAATCAAAATGACATCACTCTTTTCACCAGTTACTAAGTTTACATTTGCAAACATTCCATGTTTTAGATTACCTGCTTTGTTCGGAATAATAGCTCTAACTAATACGCTATGATTTCTGGTATCTATCTCGGAATCTATAGCGTCTACAGTTCCGGAAAAAACTCTATCCTTGAATGCATCAACTGTTATTTCCACATTTTGTCCCACGGCTATATCATCAACATATTTCGCTGGAACTGTAAATTCAACACGAACTGTTGAGTTATCAACAAGATAAACAAGCTCCGTTTGTTGCTGAACGATATTGCCAGGTGTCGCTGATCCCCTTAAAATTCCAATAACTCCATCAAATGGAGCTTTGATTATTGTTCTGTTTAATTGCGCATTTGCACTTTCTAATTGAGCCTTTGAGGCTTGCATTTTTGCATACGCTTCATCATAGGCTTTCTTTGATCCAACATTCTTCTTATAAAGACTATCGACTCTTTCATATTCACTCTTTGCCAAAATATATTCAGCTTCATATTTTCCTTTTTCAGCTTTATAGAGATCATCCTCGAATTTGATTAGAGTATCACCTTTTTTCACTTCAGAACCTTCAGTGAATAATATTTCGGAGATTTTTCCAGCAATTTCAGATTTAATAACAACTTCCGCGTTAGCTTTCAGAGTTCCGATGGATTTAATTTCTCTTAGAGTTGTCCCAAGCACTGCTCTTTTTGCTTCAACTCCAGCAATTCTACCCATTCCGACATCAAGAGAGTCATTATCGGATTGAAGAATAATTCGACATGTTCCTCTAACTGCTGGTCTTAAAGAACTGTATAAAACAAAGGAAGCAAATAAAGTTGCCAACAAAACAATAAGTTGAGTTTTAAAAGCGCTTTGATTTTTTTGTAAAAACTTTTTTTTATCAGAATTTAAAACAAAAGCCTTCCAAAACAGAAAGCATGATTTCAATATATCTTTTATTTTTGAAAGCATAGGAATATAGATTAAAATGCATCTATGTAATATGTTATCATAAAAATCACAAATTCGCTATCCCTAATCAAACGCTAAGCCTCTAGTTTTTTTAATTGTCAGATGATTTCAAATGCTTAATTTTTATAGCAAGTTTTGGACAAACTTTTTGACAAAGCCCGCAATAGCAACATTTATCGAAATTAAAAACTGGGATTTCATGGCCTCTCAATACTACCGATTTGTTTGGGCAAATTCCTTCGCAAAGCCCACATCTTATGCATTTATTCTTGTTAATAGAAAAACCATCTCTAAATTTTCCTGCCCTTTTGATCTGAGTTATTTTTCTGGTCACTGGTTTTGTAAAACAACATTTAAGTCCAATCATCAGTGGCTTAATAACATCCCTTAGCAAAATCATCTTTAAAAAAGTCTTGATCACGCTAAAGCCTCAAAATCAAAATGGATACTACCATTTTAAAACATTTTTATGTCTAGCTAACAAAAAATTAACTTTTATATGAGACAATAGGAATAGTGGTTTTGGGAATCAATCAGTTTATGCAACTTTATAGATGCAAAACACTAAATAAAGACGGTGATGTTGTCGGCAGAAAGATCTTTGCTGATGAACACGCCGATCTTTTTGAGGTTTTCAAGAAATCTGAATTGGTTTTTATTTCAAAAACTGAGCATAAATCTTCAATACGCAATCCGATAACTGACTTCACCCTGCCATTTTTCAGAAGTTTAACTCAATTAGTGAAAAATAGGCTTAATTTGATCGATGCTTTGAAAATCATTGCCTCACTCCTTAAAAATGAGGAAAAACGTTTGATTGTTGAAACAATAATGAGCCAGATAAAATCCGGAAAAACTTTTTCGAGTGCCTTGTCAGACTTTAACCGCTATTTTGACAAGCTAACGATAAAAACGATCGAAATTTCCGAAAAGACAGCAGAGTTATCTGAAGCCATGGACAGAATTGTTGAACATCTTGAAGCAAGTGTAAAACTTAAAAACAAAATAAAAGAATCCATCAGATACCCAATAATATTGTTAGGAGTTATTTTTCTTGTTTTTTTGTTTTGGATATTTGTTTTAGTTCCAAAATTTGCTGAATTGTTTGTTGAAATTAATATCCAGCCTCCACTAATTTCTAGAATCATAATCAAATTCAGCCACTTTGTTATAAATCACAGCTGGATAATACTTTCTTGTATTATAGCGGGTTCATTTTTTGTCCTTAGATATTTTCATTCCAGAAGTTGGATTTCTTCAAAGATTCCAATTCTAAGCAAAATGCAGAGAGAATCTAAAGTTTATAATTTTTTCACGGGTATGGAAATCATGCTTCATGAAAAAGTCAATCTTATTGAGGCTCTTGAATGCATGAGTGATACGATTCCCCAACTTAATATAACAATCGAATCAATTAAGTCTGGAAATACACTAACAACAGGCCTAAAAAAGAGTAAATTTCTAAATGATTATGAGCTTTCAATAATCAAAACAGGAGAACAATCCGGAGATTTGTGGCCTGCTTTTAAGTCTGTTTCTGATATTGCAAAACAAAATATCGAACATATTTCTCAGAGAATTGTCGCTGTTATACAACCAATTGCAATAAGTCTCATGGGATCTTTATTGATTTTTATTGTAATTGCCCTAATAAATCCGTTATACTCTAATCTAGATCTAGGGACAATGTGAGTTTTGGAGGTCATATAAAATGAAGATAAAAGAAATTCTGAAATCAACGTTTATAACACTGTTTTTTGCAATTTTATTTCAAAAATGTGAAGCCGATGATTATTCTTTTGAGAGCTTTGCAGATAAGGCATCTTTTGAGGAATATATGAAGGCATTCGATGGCAAACAAGTCAAAAGTAAAGAAGATCTCAGAAATATTGCCGGACAGATGAGTTATTTTGCAAGTATTGACACCGCCAACACAAGCGGTAAAACACCAAGTTGGGTTCAAGAAACAGATCCTAAAAAGAATAAATTTGCAAAATCCGTTTATGAAGAGGCCCCAAAGCTTTTCGGAAGAGAATGCGCACAAAATGCCTTGAGAAACGATTGCATTCGAGAATTTTATGGTTGTGTTGGGCCCGAATCTTGGAATGAAGCAAATTTCAATGCCTTCTTGTTGTGGAATACGATTGCATACATGAGAAGCAAAGGTTGTGAATGGTTATCTAAAAACAAAATGAATACTGAGCAAACCGTAAAAGAAGTAGCTGACAAAATTATACTTTGCTCTTCAAGTGGATACCTCACCAAAACGACGTATAAATATCATAACGAACGTGAAAAGAAAATGTTATATGCAGCGGTTTCAGATGTTACAAAATATATAGAAGCGTTATTCCCTAATGAATTAGCACAACAAACGCATGAAATTGAAGAAGATATATCGCCGATTCCAGGTAACGACAGCCGCATATATGGATATGATAGTTGGGAAAATTTAGAAACGAGCTATAACAACACGATTAAAATCAATGGCAGATGGGAAAATGATAATTTACAGCGACAAGCTTGGATTAATAGAATGAATGATGACTTTGGATTAGAATTAACAGTTGCTTCTGACACAGGTCTAAATCACAATATAGCGCCAAATGTATCCGGATGGTATACAGGGAAATATGGAACTTTAAGAGTAAAACACGAAGGAAAAGAATATACAGCAAAGATTAATGAAGGAAAAATAGAAAAAGGAGACAAACACAGGAATGTACATGGGATTGAGAACATTGGAAATACATGTTATTTAAATGCGAGTTTGCAAGCATTGCACGCATCATCAAAATTCCGACAATTTTTGGAATCGATTTCAAACTCAGGAGAAGATAGCATATGTGGTCAGCTAATAAAAATTTTTGAAGATATGGACAAAGGAGAAATAAACAAAACCAGGATGAATGAATTTGTAGATCAAATAAAAA